>DASTHG010000166.1:0-2391 GCA_035718325.1 Gemmatimonadales bacterium
CACCGCCACCGCCCTGGCAGCTGGTCTGGCACGACGAGTTCGACAGCACCGCGCTCGACACCACGCGCTGGACCTGGGACGTCGGGGGCGGTGGCTGGGGGAACGCCGAGCTCGAGTACTATACCAATCGCGTCGAGAACGCCCGGGTCGATAGCGGCGCCCTCGTGATCGAGGCACGGCAAGAGCCGTTCGGCGGCCAGTCCTACACCTCGGCGCGGCTCAAGACGCAAGGACTGGGTGCCTGGAAATACGGCCGCATCGAGGCGCGCATCCAGATCCCGCGCGGCCAGGGTTTGTGGCCGGCGTTCTGGATGCTGGGCGACAACATCACCCAGGTCGGCTGGCCCGCGTGCGGCGAGATCGACATCATGGAGAACATCGGGAAAGAACCCGCCATCGTGCACGGCACGGCGCACGGGCCCGGCTACTCCGGAGCTAATGGCATCGGCGCCCCCTACACGCTGAACACCGGCGCCTTCGCCGACGGCTATCACGTCTACGCGATCGAGTGGCAGCCGGGGTCGATCGTCTGGTCCGTCGACAGCATTCCCTACGAGAGTGTCCTGGCGACCCAGGTGCCGGGCACATGGGTGTTCGACCATCCCTTCTTCATCATCCTCAACGTCGCCGTCGGCGGCTACTGGCCCGGCAGTCCCGATGGGACCACAATCTTCCCGCAGACGATGCGGGTGGACTACGTGCGGGTGTACCAGAGGTAGAGCTCCTGCCGCTGGAAGTTCCTGTTCACTGTTTCCTGTCCCCTGCTTGGCCACAATAAAAACCCTGTCATCCCGAGCCGACCGCGCGGGTCGAAACTCGCGGTGGGCACTGCGCCACGTGCGGGAGGCGAGGGACCTCAAGCTCTCCTGGTCGAGGGGCTCGCGAGCGCGCACCCCAAGGAATGCATGCGGGAGGCGAAGGACCTGCTGTTAGCCTTACATTAGACTCCTCGTCCCCTTGGGGAGGCCGAGTGCGTTTGAGCGTGAACAATCGAGCGGTGGCCCTGGCGCTCGCGCTCGCCCTCTCGGCCTGCAGCGGCGAGAGCCCGCTCACCCCCGGCGCCCGCGTCGCGGCCGTGCTCGCCTCGCGCGACAGCATCTCCTTCGACATCGGCGACTCGGTGCTGGTCCAGGCCGACGCGCGCGACGCCTCGGGGAATAGCGTCCTCGACGCGAGCATCGACTGGCGCTCGACCGACCCCGGCATCGCCACCGTCCTGCCCAACGGCCGCCTCGCGCAGGTGATCGCCGCCGCTGCCGGCACCGCGGGCATCGTCGCCAGCGCAGGCACGCGCAGCACGACGATCGCCATCACCGTCGTGCCACCCATCACGGCGACCACGCTCGCCGTCCACACCGACACCGCCTGGTCGCTCGAGGATCAGGACAGCGTCCGCTTCACCTCGCTGAGCGCCACCGGACCCCGCTTCGGCCACTACTCCGTGGTCGCCCGCTCGAACTTCGTGGCCGCCTATCTCCAGACCACCACGTCGCACGCGATCACCTTCTATGCGCAACAGGTCGGGCAAACGTGGGTCGTCGTCACCGAACGCCGCGGCACCGCCGACTCGTTGCTGTTCGTCGTGCGCCAGCGTCCGGCCCAAGTCCATATCTCGTTCGACGCGTTCCAGGGAATCGTCGATCGCACGTTCCAGCTCACCGCCCAGGTGATGGACGCGCGCAATCACCCGATCCCGGGGCAGGCCGTCTCATGGAAATCGCTCGATACGACGATCGCGCGCGTCGATTCGACCGGCCTCGTGACCTTCCGGGCCGTCGATACCACCGCCATCGTGGCGACGCACGCCAGCGGGCTCGCTGATACGGCCCCCGTTTCCGTGCTCGCGCAACCGAAGCTCTACCTGACCAACCTCGTGGTGGGTCACTCGTCTTCGATCACGATCGGCGTACACGAGCTGTCGGACAGCTTCTACGCGTACGCCGATAATGCCGTGTCGCCGTGGGTGCATCTCCGCCTCGTCGATACGAGCCTCGTCGCCGTCGCGGAGAGCGTCGCCGTCGGCGGCACATTCCAGGGTCGCGGCCGCCGCCCCGGACAAACACTGCTCATCGCCGAGGCACCCTTCCTGACACCAGATACGGTGAGCGTCCACGTCCTGCCGTCGCGCTTGGCGCTCGTCGACTACGTGGAGCCGCCCGGGTTCGTGCTCGTGGGCACCGACAACGCGCATTTCACCGCGATCCCGCTCGACTCCGCGGGCACGCAGCATGGGCTCGCAGACACCCTGGTCGTCACGTTTCACTCGTCCAACTCCAGCGTGCTGCGCCTCGCGTCCGATCCGTTCATCGGCACGTACCCACCGGGGCAGCAAGGATTGCCGGCCTTTGCGGCGCACGCCGCCGATACCGGGCGCGCCGTTATCTACGCCAC
>DASTHG010000167.1:0-5188 GCA_035718325.1 Gemmatimonadales bacterium
AGAGCTCCACGAACTCGCTGCGCGTCATCGGACAATCCCGGAAGGTGCCGAGCACCGCCGAGGTCACCGCCTTCGAGTTCTGCTTCTCCACGCCGCGCATCATCATGCACAGGTGGGCCGCTTCGATCACCACCCCGACGCCGAGCGGCGCCAGGACCGCGCACAGTGCATCAGCCACCTGGTCGGTGAGCCGCTCCTGCACCTGCAGCCGACGCGCGAACACCTCGACCACGCGTGGGATTTTCGACAGTCCGACGATCTTGCCGTTGGGCAGGTAAGCGACGTGGGCCCGGCCGAAGAACGGCAGCAGGTGGTGCTCACACAGCGAATAGATCTCGATGTCGCGCACGAGAATCATGTTCTCGTGCTTCTCCTCGAACACGGCGTCGCCGATGACGTCTTCGACCGACATCTGCTAGCCGCGCGTCAGCCACTGCAGTGACGACGCGACCCGGGCCGGTGTCCGCTGTAGCCCCTCACGCTCGGGGTTTTCTCCCAGGAGCTGGAGCATCTCGTGCACCAGCTGCTCGAAGCGGCCGGCGTCCGGCGGCTCGATGTGGTCTTCGTGAAAACTGTGCAGGCTCGCCGACTTGATCTGATCCCGTCCCATTCGAAGCTCCCGTCGCAGTCGACGTAGTTACGCTCCGTCTCCCACAGCCGGATGCGTGCGACTATCTTCGCCCGGTGCGATTCCTAAAGCTACTCGTCGCTGTCTCCCAGGCGGGAGCCTCGGCGCTGTCGGCGCTGTGGACATTCCCCAGCATCCTCGTTTCCGCGTTCCTCGTGGCATGGGGGGCCGAGGCCGCGCAGTTCCTGATGTCTCAGGGGCTGGCGCTCGCGATCCTCGCCTGGCTCCAGACCCTCCCCGAGTTCGCGGTCGAGGCGGTGATCGCCTGGGAAGCGGGAGCCGATCCCGAGCGCGCGCACCTCGCGATCGCCAATCTCACGGGTGCGATCCGGCTGCTCCTGGGCCTGGGCTGGCCGGCGATTTACTTCGTGTTCGTCGCCGCCGGGCGCCGCCGTGCCGAGCGGCGCTGGCCGGTGATCCGGCTCGAGCACGAGCACGCCGTCGAGGTCGTGGGCCTCGTCCCACCGCTGCTCTACTTCCTTGTCATCCTGTGGAAGCAGTGGATCGGATGGATCGACGCCGTCGTACTGATCGGATTGTACGCCATCTACCTCTGGGTGCTGATGCGCAATCCGCCGAAGCAGGAAGAGGAGCTGTCCGACGCGCCGGCGGTGTCGCGCTGGGCCTACCGCCAGCGTGGGTGGCGGCAGAAGGCGGCGATCGGAGGGCTGTTTGTGCTGGGCGGAGCGCTGCTCTACCTGACGGCGCACCCCTTCCTGGAGTCGATGCTGGCCGTCGCCGGCCTCCTCGGCATTGGGCAATTCTTCCTGGTGCAATGGGTGGCCCCGTTCCTGTCGGAGTTCCCGGAATTCGTGTCGACGATCAACTGGGCGCGCCGCGTGACGCGCGCGCCGATGGCGTTGATGAACATCGTCTCCAGCAACATCAATCAGTGGACCATTCTCGCGGCGATGATTCCCCTGGTGTACGGCTTCTCCCACTTGCACCACTTCGGCAGCTGGTCCGACTTCCACTTCGACGCGCCACAACGGATCGAAATCCTGTTGACGTTGCTGCAGACGCTGCTGGGCGTGCTGCTGCTCGCGAACATGGAGTTCGACTGGGTCGATGCCAGCGCGCTGCTCGTCCTGTGGCTGATCCAATTCATCGTGCCGCATCTGCGCGAGGAAGTTGCGATCGACTACGGCGCGTGGATCGCCTTCCTGGTGGTGCAATTCGCACTGGGGAAGAAACGGTTCATGGTATGGAGACACTTCCTGGAGACGGTGCGGAAGACGTGAGGGTTCAAAAACAAACCGGCCGGAGTCGCTCGCGCGATCCGGCCGATTCGTGGTACCACAGGAACGGAGAGGATTATTGAAGCCCGAAAGTAATGGCTGGTCCCTCACCAGGGCTTCTGTCTTCCCCCTCGCGAGGGCATGACATCGGTCGCAGTATCTGGGTCCACGATCGAGCTGTTGGCTCAATAATTGGACTCCCCGCTCCTGGACCTAGAATACTAGATCGCTTCGGATCGTCAAGAGAGTTGCGCCACAGTTTTCGACAAGGCATCCTCATAGTGACTCGAATCACGGACGGATCGTACTCCACATGAATCTCACGCTGCTGGGCGCTGTCGTGATGCTGCTCACGTGGATCGCCCTCGTGTTCGTCGTGCGGGAGCCGTCAGGCTGGATTCACTTGTTGTATGCGGGGGCGGTGCTGCTGTTCGCGCGCCGCATTCTCCTTGGGCCTCCGCAGTCGTTCGTCTCCTGATCTGGCGGCGTGCCGCGCCACGCCGTACGTTGACGCAAGATGCTGATCGTCAAACGCTGGGACGCCGCCGATGGTCCGTTGCAGCTCTCCGCATTGCGCCAGGAGCTGCAACGCGAGGGGCTGAATACCGCCTGGTGGTCGGAAGTGCCGGGGGTGCGCATTGAAGAGCACGAGCACCCGTTTCCGGAGTCCCGTTGGGTGCTTTCGGGCTACCTGCGCGTGTACGTCGGTGACGAAATCATCGACCTCGGTCCGGGTGAGCGCCTCGATCTGCCGCCGGGGACGAAGCACGGGTTCGAGGTCATCGGGTTGTCGCCGGCGGTGTTCGTCACGGGTTCGACGCAGCCCGTGCCGGTGACGTCCGAGGAGCGCCGTCCCTCCTAGAACCAGACGAGCGCGGTCACCCCCCAGATCATCGTCACGATCGTCACCGGGATTCCGACGCGGGCGTATTCCCAGAATCCGATCCTGATGCCCTGCGCTTCCGCTTTCTCCACCACGATCAAGTTCGCCACCGAGCCGATCAGCAGCAGATTGCCGGCGAACGTCGAGCTCATCGCCACGATGCGCCACGCGAGCGCAGGATCGGGCAGCTGCGGCACCGTCGTCCGCCACAGCATCACCGCGGGAACGTTGGAGATCAGGTTGGAAAGCGTCACCATCACGCCGCTCACGCCCCAGGCGAGTCCCCAGCGCGACTGCCCACTGATGAGTGCGAGCGCGCGGTGATCGATCCAATCCACCGCGCCCGTGGCCTGGAAACCGCGCATCACGACGAATAACGACGCGAAGAACAACAACAACGACCACTCCACGCGATCGATCGCGTAGGCGGGGTCGCGCTGCGCGACGAGCACCATGAGCGCCCCCGCCGCGATCGCCACGCCGGGAAGCGACCACCCGGCGAGCCAGCCGATGACCGCGACCCCGAACATCGCCAGTCCTTTGGTGACGAGCGTCCCATCGATGTCGACCGGAGCGGCTTCGAATCGCTCCGGAAACCGGCCGCCGAGCTCGGACCGGAAGATCCAGCGCAGCGCGCCATACGTGATCGCGAGGCCTCCGAGGGCCACCGGCAGCATGTGAACCAGGAATCCCCCGAAGCTCGATCCGCTCCAGATCCCGACGAGCATGTTCTGCGGGTTGCCGGTCACCGACAGCACCGAGCCGACGTTCGACCCCATTGCGAGTCCCAGGAGATACGGCGTCGGACGCACGCGGACGGCCGAGAGCGCGAGCAACAACACCGGGGTGACGACGAGACACACTGTGTCGTTGACGAACAGCGCCGAGAGCAGGCCGCCGCCGATCACCACGGCGGCCAGGAGCCGAGCCGGCGTCTGCACCCGCCGCAGCACACCCTGCGCCGCCCACTCGAAGAAGTGACCGACCTCGAGGTAGCCGACGATCAGCATCAGCCCGAGCAGGAACACGATGACGTCGAGGTCGATGGCGGCGTACGCCTGCGCGGGCGTGAGGACCCCGGCGGCGACCATCGCGACCGCGCCGAGCAACCCCGCGGCCGGCCGGTTCAGATGTACGAACGGCAGCCGCTGCACCGCGATCAGCACGTAGGTCGCGGCGAAGATGACCAGCCCGGCGGTCAGATTTCCCAGTTGGAGAAGAGGACGCCTTCCGGAACGGGGCGCTCCGGGTATCCCTCGAGGTGCATGCGCAGGTCGGTCCAGCGCACCTGATAGCCGCGCGCCATGAGGGCGCGGAACGCGCCCTCGAAGCGACTCTGGCAGCGGATCGCGACGCGGCGCAGCCCGGCATGCGCGGCGCAGGCCTCCACCGCTCCGACGACGCGCTCGAAGGCGTCCGCGTCGCGCGCCGCGAGCTTCAGGACGCGCAGCTCGTCGGTGGAGCGCTCCGCCGCGAGCGACGCCGTATGCCACAGGGCGTAGCCCGCGAGC
This sequence comes from Gemmatimonadales bacterium, assembly GCA_035718325.1. GTDB lineage: Bacteria > Gemmatimonadota > Gemmatimonadetes > Gemmatimonadales > GWC2-71-9 > DASTHG01. The sequence goes on from DASTHG010000167.1 coordinate 4,261, forward strand.
CCTCCCGCACCGGAGACGAGCACGGTGTCGCCCAACCCGAGCTGCGCCGTGAGCTCGATCTCGCGCGTGAAGTCGTAACCCGGGGCGAGCGACTCGGCGAAGGTGCGGGCGGAGACGAGCGTCTCGGCGCGCACGACCCCATCGAGTCGCGAGAGCAGCGCGGGCACGGCGCCACCGCGGCGCCGCACCGCCAGCTCGCGCGTCATCGTGAGCGTGAGGTGACCGGGAACGAATCCGAGGCGTGCGTAGAACCCGATGTTCTCGACGGTGCGCGGCATGGTCTCGAGGCCCAGCGTCGTGACGCCGCGGTCCAGCAGCCAGTCGGTGGCGGCGCGGACGATCGTCTTGCCGATCCCGGAGCCCTGACGATCGACCCGCACCGCGAGGGGCCCCATCCATCCTTCACAGCCGCAGCGGTGCGCGACGTTGAACGCCACGAGCCGGCCATCTTCGTCGCGCCAGACCATCGCGCCGTCGCCCGCGTCGCGCAGCGCGTAGGTCCACACACGGGGATTGAGCGGCGGCACGCGGACGCCGACGAGCCCGTCGCGACGGTAGCGGTCGGTGAAGGCTTCGGCGAACAAGCGGTTGAGCGCTTCGATGTCGCGCTCCTCGGCGAGGAGCGGACCGTCTACGCGCCGCTCAGGCAGCCACGCCCGCATCGACACCTCCCGCGCCCAGAGTCGCCGTCTCGTCTCGTACCCCGCTCACACCCCGGGCGCCATCGTACTCTACCCGGATCACGCGGTCCAGACCCTCCCGGATCTGGTCGATGTGGGTGATGATGATGACCTGCGGGAAGCGATCCCCCAGCTGCCGCAGCAAGGTGAGGACGTGCTGGCGGCGGCCTTCGTCGAGCGACCCGAACACTTCGTCCAGCACGAGCAGCGACAGCGGCTGGCCTGCCCGCTCCGCGATCATCTGCGAG
>DASTHG010000168.1:0-12491 GCA_035718325.1 Gemmatimonadales bacterium
AGGATGAAGTACCGCAAGCTCGGAAGGAACGGCCCGACGGTTTCGGCGATCGGCCTCGGCGCCGGCAGCGCGACCACGAACTTCGGCGAGCGCGACGACGAGGTGCAGATCGACACGGTGCACCGCGCGATGGACCTCGGCGTCACGCTCTTCGACACCGCCGACCGCTACATGAAGGGGCGCCACGAGCGCATGCTCGGCCGCGCGCTGCGAGGGCGGCGCGACCGCGCGGTGGTGTGCTCGAAGTTCGGCAACATCGACAAGCCCGACGGCACCAAGGCCTACAACGGGCGCCCCGAGTACGTGCGCTCCGCCTGCGACGCGAGCTTGAAGCAGCTCGGCGTCGACTGGATCGATCTCTACTATCTCCACCGCATCGACCCGGACGTGCCGGTCGAGGAGACGGTCGGCGCGATGGCGGGCCTGGTGAAGGCGGGCAAGGTGAGATACCTCGGGCTCTCCGAGGCCGGGCCGAAGTCGCTGGCACGCGCCGCTGAAATCCACCCCATCACCGCATTGCAGACCGAGTATTCGCTGTGGGCGCGCGACGTCGAGGCCGAGATCCTGCCGGCGTGCCGCAGGCTCGGCATCGGCTTCGTCGCCTACTCGCCGCTCGGCCGCGGGCTGCTCACGGGCAACGTCCGCAGGATCGAGGACATCGCGCCGCACGACATCCGGCGCAAGCAGCCGCGCTTCCGCGCCGGCAATTTCGAGAAGAACCTCGAGTTGGTGAAGGCGATCGAGGCGATCGCCGCGAAGCGCAAGGTCGCCGCGGCGCAGGTCGCGCTCGCGTGGCTCCTGTCGCGCGGCGAGGACGTCTTCCCGATCCCCGGCACGAAGCAGCAGAAATGGCTGGAGCAGAACGTCGCCGCGGTCGATCTCGCGCTCGACGAGAGCGAGATCGAGGCGCTTTCTTCTACGTTTGCGCCGGGCGCGCGGGCGGGCGACCGCTACGACCCCGGATATTTCGTGACATTGGGAGCTTGACGCTTTTCGACCGGGCAAGTCTTCGGACCTGTCTTCCCGAGCGCAGCGAGGGATCTCTACCGGGAGAGAGCACGAGCGCAAGGAGATTCCTCGGGCTGCGCCCTCGGAATGACACTGAAACGGGAGCCTGAACGCATGTCCGCAGTCATTCAATCCACATCAGAAAAAGACGCCCGCGTCGAGGCCGCGATCTCGCACTGGGCGCCGCGCTTCGTCGCGAACGGCGTTCCGCTCGCCGATTTCCACGAGGTCACCGCGTCGGTGTCGCGCTGGGAAGACTGGTGCGACGCCTGGTCGGCGCGCGCCCGGATCCACGAGGAGCTCGGCAACAAGGCGCTCGCCGGCGGCTACAATTTCTCCGCCGGCCAGCACTTCACCCGCGCCGCGGTGTGCTACCACTTCGGCAAGTTCCTCTTCGTGAACGACATGGCGCAGCTGCGCGAGGCGCACCGGCGCGCGATCGAGTGCCGCAACAAGGCGCTGCCCTACCTCGAGCCGCCCGGCGAGCGCGTCGCGATTCCCTACGAGGGGAAGAATCTCTACGGCAACCTGCGCAAACCCCGCGGCGCGGCGAAGCCGCCGGTCGTGGTGATGTGCATGGGCCTGGATTCCGCCAAGGAGGAGATGGACGACTACGAGAACCGCTTCCTCGCGCGCGGACTGGCGACGCTCGCCTTCGACGGCCCCGGCCAGGGCGAGGCCGAGTACGATTTCGCCGTCTGCCCCGAGTACGAGAAGCCCGCGAAGGCGGTGGTCGACTACCTGGAGACGCGCAGCGACGTGGACCTCGCCCGCATCGGCGTGTGGGGCGTGTCGCTCGGCGGCTACTACGCGCCGCGCGCCGCCGCGTTCGAGAAGCGCTTCCGCGCCTGCGTCGCGCTGTCGGGGCCGTTCCAGCGCTCCGCCGATTTCACCGGGCGGCCGCAGATGAACGTCGAGGCCTTCCGCGTGCGCTCGAAGAGCGCGAACCTCGAGGAGGCGGGCAAGGTCGCATTGCGGTTCACGCTCGCCGAATGCGCGAAGAACATCAGCTGCCCGATCTACATCGTCGCGGGCACCAAGGACCGGCTCACGCCCCACACCCAGGCCGAGCGGCTCGCCGCCGCCGTGTCGGGCCCCTGCGTGCTGTCGATCATCGAGGGCGGCAACCACGTGGTGAACAACCTCTGGTACCGCTACCGCGACCAGACCGCCGACTGGATGGCTACGCAGCTCGGTGTCGCCAGGCGCTAGCGGCTGTGTGTCGCAAGGCGCTGGCGATTGTGTCATCCCGAGCCACCGTCCCGAGCGAAGCGAGGGAGCAGCGAGGGATCTCCTACGGCACCGAGCGTAGCGAGATCCCTCGTCGCCACGCTCCTCGGGATGACAGCGCCAGATGGCTACGCAACTCGGTGTCGCAAAGCGCTAGCGCACTGACGCTCGGCGGCCCGGCCCGGGTCGGCGCGCTTCGCCGCGCGCACGCCGTTCGTGCTCGCGAGCGCCTGCGAGCAATGCGGAGGCGGAGCGGGCTTCGTGGCGACGGGCGGCTCGGCGGTCGCGGCGGTCGCGGCGGGGCTCTTCACCGCCCAGCCGAGGCACACCAGCGCGACCAGCACGAGAAACAGGGACAAGCCGTTGCGGTTCGACATAGTGCAGCTTGTGCGATGCAACGGCCGTGCCAGCACGCGTGCGGAGGGCATTCCCCGATGAGAAAGCCGCAACTCGAAGACGACGGACCGGCGGAATCGCGCACCGCGAATGCGCGCGGTGCACGCGCATGGGGCGCTTCGGGTGCCAGCGACCCTGTCATTCCGAGGGCGCAGCCCGAGGAATCTCGCTACGCACGGTGCCGTAAGAGCTCCCTCGCTGCTCCCTCGCTTCGCTCGGGACGGTGGCTCGGGATGACAGGTGCTTGCTTCGCTCTCGCGTTGCTCTCGGCTGCGGCGAGCGCCCAGTATCCCTCGCGCCCGCTCAAGCTCATCGTTCCGTTCTCGCCGGGCGGCTCGACCGACATCCTCGCGCGCTCGCTCGCGCAGAAGCTCGGCGAGGGGCTGTCGCAAGCCGTGGTGATCGACAACCGGCCCGGCGCGGGCGGCTCCATCGGTGCGGACGCTGCGGCGAAGTCCGCGCCCGACGGCTACACGCTCCTGATGGGGCAGCTGGGTCCGCTCGCGGTGAGCCCGGCGATCTACAGGAAGCTTCCCTACGACCCGGTGAAGAGCTTCGCGCCGGTGTCCCTGATGGCGATCGTCCCGAGCGTGCTGGTCGTCAACAACGCGCTGCCGGTGAGGAGCGCAGAGGAGCTGATCGCCTATGCGAAGAAGCATCCCGGGGAGCTCACCTACGGCTCGGCGGGTACGGGCAGCACCTCGCACCTCACCACCGAGTATTTCAAGCTCGCGACGGGCACCGACATCCTGCACGTGCCCTACAAGGGCGTGGGGCCGATGCTCACCGACCTCGTCTCGGGCCAGCTCGCCATGGGCATCAACGGCGCGCCGGCGGTGATGCCGCACGTGACCTCGGGGCGCCTTCGCGCGCTCGCCGTCTCCAGCCTCACGCGCCTGCCCTCGCTGCCGAGCATCCCCACGCTCGACGAATCGGGGGTGAAAGGCTTCGAGGCGAACGGCTGGTACGGCATCGTCGCGCCGGCGGGCACGCCGCGCGAGGTCGTGATGCGCCTGAACGCCGAGATCCACCGCGCGCTGGACTCCCCCGAGCTGAAAGGCCGCCTCGACGCGGAAGGAGCGATCCCGGCGGCGGACTCGCCCGAGCACTTCGCCGCCTTCATCGCGTCGGAGATCGCACGCTGGGGTGTAGTGATCAAACGCGCGGGAATCGAGCCTCAGTGACTTGCCAATCGCGTGGATTCCGGTATAGTGCGCCCCAAGGTTTCGGTTGTGCCTCATCCGGTTAGCGCAACAACCCCTTCGCGGGCCCTCCCCGGGTACCCCGAATTTCCAAAACGCAGTTCATCCGCCTGAACCGGTGCGAAGGCAACCCCTTCCCAGGCCGATCCAGGAGCCGCTGTCTTCTCGAGGCCGATGCCCGAAGTCCCGCTCCTGAACAACAACAGGAGAGTTCTACATCAATACGTTTGAAAGTCTCGGCCTCTCGGCCGAGCTGCTGCGCGCCGTCGCAGAGCAGGGCTACACGAAACCCACCCCCATCCAGGCGCAGGCCATCCCGGTCGTTCTCGCGGGGCGCGATCTCATCGCGGCCGCGCAGACCGGCACCGGCAAGACCGCGGCCTTCACGCTGCCGATGCTCAAGCTGCTCGAGGACCGGCCGCTCGACCACGAGCATCCGCGGGCGCTCGTCCTCGTGCCCACGCGCGAGCTCGCGGCGCAGGTCGAGGAGAGCGTGCGCACTTACGGGCGCCACCTGAACCCGAGCACCGCGCTCATCTTCGGCGGCGTCGGCTTCACCCCGCAGGTCCACGACCTGAAGAATGGCGCCGACATCGTGGTCGCCACGCCCGGGCGCCTGCTCGACCACGTGGGCGAGCGGACCATCGACCTCTCGCGGGTCGAGATCCTGGTGCTCGACGAGGCCGATCGCATGCTCGACATGGGCTTCATCCACGACATCCGCAAGGTCCTGGCGCTGCTGCCCTCGCAGCGGCAGAACCTGCTCATCTCCGCGACCTTCCCCGAGGAGATCCGCGAGCTGGCCAAGACCTTCATGCGCGATCCCCAGACGGTGGAAGTCGCGCCGAGGAACCGGCCGATCGAGCTCGTCTCGCAGCTCGTGCACCCGGTCGAGCGCGACCGCAAGCGAGCGCTCCTTTCTCATCTCGTGAAGAGCGGCAGCTGGCAGCAGGTGCTCGTCTTCTGCCGCACCAAGCACGGCGCCAACCGCCTCGCCGAGCAGCTCGAGCGCGACGGCATCGAGACCGCCGCGATCCACGGCAACAAGAGCCAGCCGCAGCGCATGAAGGCGCTCGCGCGCTTCAAGGACCGCGAGATCCAGGTGCTCGTCGCGACCGACATCGCGGCGCGCGGCCTCGACATCGAGTCGCTGCCGCACGTCGTCAACTACGACCTGCCGCACGTCCCGGAAGACTACGTGCACCGCATCGGCCGCACCGGCCGCGCCGGGGAATCGGGGCAGGCGGTGTCGCTCGTCTCGGGCGAGGACCGCGACCTGCTGCGCGACATCGAGCGGCTCATCGGGAAGAAGATCGAGCAACAGGTCGTCCCGGGCTTCGAGCCGGGCGCGGGCTACCAGAACGCGCAGCCGCAACCGCAGCCACAGCAGCAGCGCGGCCAGCAACGCCAGCGCCAGCCGCAGCAACAACCGCAGCACCGCAACGACCGGCGCAAGCCGCAGAGCCCGATGCGCGGGCCGCAGCCGCAGCAACAGGGCCAGCGCCGCGACCCGGGCCGCCGCGAGCAGCGCTCGGCGTTCGCGCTTCCCTCGGAGAAGAACCTCGAGCAGGTGCGCCGCGAGCAGCTCGAGTACGCGCGCCAGCAGGCGGCCGCGGAGCGCCACGAGGAGCAGCCCGAAGCGGCGCCGCCTCAAGCGGCGCCGTCTCAAGCGGCGGCGGCTCCCGCGCAGCCGCAGCGCCTGCGCGAGCCCGCGCGCCAGGGCAAGCCGGTGGCGGCGCTCTTCTCCCCGATCGGGCGGAAGACCGGCTAGCGCCCGCGCGGCTCTTCCGGTTTACCATGCGCACCGGAGGAGTCATGAGAAAAGCACGGCTGCTGCCCGCCCTCGCGGCCCTCGCCGGCTGCGCGGGCCTCGTCTCGAACCTCGACTCGACGCCGACCAACGACCTGCCGGATCCCTACCGCACGGTCGCGCCCTGGGGCAAGCTCCCCGAGGGACACGCCTGGGGCGCGCTGAACGCGGTCGCGGTCGACAACGACGGCGCGTCGCTGTGGGTCGCCGACCGCTGCGGCCCGAATCCCGACGTGCCGCCGGGCGAGTCGGCGTTCCTCTACGACAGCTGCGCAGGCTCGGACTGGGCGCCGGTGCACAAGCTCGACGCCGCGGGCAACATCGTGCGCAGCTTCGGCGCCGGGATGTTCGTGTTCCCGCACAAGATCGCGCAGGACCGCGACGGCAACGTCTGGGTGGTCGACCTGCGCTCGATGAACGCGCGCGAGAAGGCGAAGCATCCGAAGGCGCGGCCCGCCGGCCACGCGGTGGTGAAGTTCTCGCCCGAGGGCCAGGTGCTGGCGGTGATCGGCACGCCCGGAGCCGCCGGCAACCCGCCGGCCGCGCTCACCGAGCCCTGCGGCATCGCGTTCGCTTCGAACGGCGACATCTACATCTCCGAGGGACATTCGGGCCAGAATCCCAAGGCTCCGCCCGGCACGGTGGCGCGCATCTCGGTGTTCACGCCCGACGGCGGCTTCATCCGGTCGATCGGCAAGCTCGGCTCGGGGCCCGGCGAGTTCCGCACGCCGCACGACATCGCGATCGACGACAAGGACCGGCTGTGGGTCGCCGACCGCGGCAACCATCGCATCCAGATCCTCGACCTCGACGGCAAGCTGCTGGCCGAGTGGAAGCAGTTCGGCCGGCCGAGCGGCATCGCGCTGCGCGACGGCCGCGTCTACGTCGCGGACTCCGAATCGAACGGCGTCGCGCCCAATCCCGGGTGGAAGCGCGGCATCCGCGTGGGCGAGCTGCCGGGCGGCAGGGTGCTCTACCGCATTCCGGATCCGCTGGAGCTGAAGGGCACGAGCGCCGCCGAGGGCATCGCGGTCGACGCGCAGGGCAGCGTCTTCGGCGGCGAAGTGGGGCCGCGGCAGCTGGTGAAGCACGTCAAGGAGTGAGCGCGGTGCTATGCTCCGCGGTTTTCCAAGGGGGTCGTTCATGAAGAAAATCGTTCTGCTCGGCGCTGCGGCGCTCGCGCTCGCCGCGGGCGGCGCCTTTGCCCAGGTCCAGCGGCTCTACATCCTCAACTGCGGCGAGGGCGTCGCCGGCGACATCTCGCGCTGGTCGCCGGGGGTGAACGTCGGCAAGTCGCAGCCTTTCGTCGACAACTGCTATCTGATCAAGCACGCGAAGGGCTGGTTCGTGTGGGACACGGGGATCGCCGACGCGATCGCCGACATGCCGAACGGGCTCGCGCCCGCCGATCCGCGCATGACGCACTGGCACCGTCCGAAGAAGCTCGCCGCGCAGCTCGAGCAGCTCGGCGTGAAGCCGTCGGAGGTGGTCGGCATGGCGGTGTCGCACACGCACCCGGACCACGTCGGCAACGTCGAGATGTTCCCGCAGGCGATGCTCTACGTGCAGAAGGCCGAGTACGACTGGCCGGACGCGAAGGGCGGGCCGCGCTTCAAGCCCGGGCACCCGGCGACGAAGCTCGAGGGCGACCGCGACGTGTTCGGCGACGGCAGCCTGACGATCGTCTCGACGCCGGGGCACACGCCCGGGCACCAGTCGCTGCTCGTGCGGCTGCCGAAGACCGGCAACGTGCTCCTCTCGGGCGACGCGGTGCACTTCAGGTCCAACTGGGACAACCGCCGCGTCCCCACGGCCAACACCGGCCAGGAGGAGACGAAGGCTTCGATGGAGAAGATGGCGGGGTTGCTCAAGCGCGACAACGCCCAGCTCTGGATCAACCACGACGCGGCGCAGCGCGACACGCTGAAGCTCGCGCCGGCGTACTACGACTAGCGGGAAAAGGGGTAAACCGACTTCAGCTGTAAAGCTGGCGCCCCCCTAGATCGAGTGGGCCTTCGCCTCCGACCTGCGCACCAGCTCCTCCCACAGCCCGTCGGTTTTCTTCTCGAGAACCATGTTCGCGTCGGCCTTGTCGGTGTACCACATGCCGCGGTCGAGCTCGTCTTCGAGCTGGCCCGGCTCCCAGGTCACCATGCCGAGGAAGAATCTCGCGTGCTCGGGGTCGGACGCGATGACGCGGTCGATCTCCGCCGCGTCGGCGACGAGGAACACCCCGGGCATCAGCTGCATCGCGTCCTTGCCGGCCGCGTCGCGCTTGTCGACCAGCGCGAAGATGCGGTTGTAGCTGTTGGGCCCGCCGAGGAAGAGCGGGTCGGCGACTTTCTGCGACGCTGCGTCGTCGGGAAAGAGGTCGCCCATCTTCGCGGTCGTCGGACGGTTGATGATGAAGCCGACATGCCCGCCGTCGGGGAGCGGCTTCACGAAGACGATGGAGGCTCCGAAGACCTCGCTCTGCAGGTCGGGCTGCGCGACCAGCATCAGGGGCTCGCTCGTGTCCGGCCCGCCGATCACATCGAGCGGCAAGAGCAGCGCGAACCCGCAGACGAGGCTTCGGAGCAGCATCACCCAACTCCCCTCTCGGGCGCCCTCGGGTGAGGAGCGCCCGGCCAAGACCTGCCTGATGCAACCGCTGTGCCAAGCGGCCCGGCCGAGCCGGATTCCTGAGCGAATTCAAGGAAAGTCAGCGATTCGCAAGGAGAAAGTCACGCCTCGTGGCGGTGCCGGATGGCCGAGATTCGGCACCTGCCGCGCGCGCCTGGGCATCCGCGCCCGAAAGCGCCGGAGGACTTTTTGCCAGCGGCCTCCCCGGGCCTTATCCTGCCCGAACGACGACAACGGAAGCCCAGGACACCATGAACCTCACCAGCGACCACCTCGCCGATCTGCTCATCGGCATCGCCCGCGCGCAGAACGCCCTCATCGACGCGATCGAGCGCGCCGAGCCGGGATTCCGCAGCACCCACGCCGTGCCGGTGCTGAACGTCGCGGCCAACATGCGCACCGGCGATCCGCGCATGATCGACCTGCCGTCGCGCGTGCTGTTGCGGCTGCAGGGACGCGTCGCGGTGGATCCGGCGAGCGTGAAGGCGGATCTCGAGAGGCTCGTGAGCGGGAAGGCGGCTCCGGCGGCGGCGCCCGCGCCCAAGCCCGCCGCGGCGCCGGCACCCAAGCCCGCCGCCTCGTCGCTCGACGATCTGGATTTCGGCGCGAAAGGCTGACCTCCCGTCGCTGACCCGCCGACAGCCCGTCAGCGGACTGTCGCCGGACTGCAACGTTTCCCCCTCAGAATCGGCGCTGTTCCGGCCGTAATGCCGCCGGAAACGCGCTGCAGCAGGCCCTTGGCGGAACAAACTCGACGCGCGGGCAGTCTTAGTCCGTGTGGCACGGGGCTTGCTCGTGTCACCCGCAACCCGTTTGGTTTGTCATGGTTGCGGAGGGCAAACGTGGAACAGAACGCCGGTTTGGAAGAGTTGCTCGCCGAGTTTCGCCAGATGCTGCCTGCGGAATGCGAGACGGCGCAGGCGATCGACCGGCAGGAGCCGTTCGAAAGGATCGCGCTCAAGGCCATCGAAGACGGCTACATCGAGTTCTCGCAGCAGTTCACGCAGTTCATGGAGACGTGCCTGCGGAGGAACGCATGAAGACTCTCGATCGGGAAGACGGCATCGCGGTGCTCGAAGCGGGCGGCAAGGACGCTTCCGGCGCGCCCCAGGATCTGTTCTCCTCGCGGCCCGCTCCGGCGGTCAAGCCGAGGAAGATGCGGGCGGCGCCCGAGCTCACCGCGGCGCGCGTGCTGTGCAGGCAGCTTTCGCGCAAGCGCGTCAGCGCCGACAAGAAGCGCATCATCCACTTGATCTGCCTCAACCTCGTCACGGTCCTCAAGCGGCGCTCGCCGCAGGCCTAGAGCAGCACCTCGTCGAGCGGCCGCCGCGGCGTGCGCAGTCCCGGCGTGTCCGCGTAGCCCAGCCGGAACGGCATCAGCGGCACGCCGCCCGCGCGAAACAGCTTCGCGAAGCTCATCCTCACCTGCTCGACCTCGAGCAGCTGGCTGATCGGCTGCAGCACGAGGCCGAGCGAGGTCGCCGTGAGGTACAGCCGCTCGAGCAGCTGGCCCGCCTTGATGCGCGCGTCCTTGCCCGCGGTGTGGCCGCTGATCAGCCCGAACACGGGCGAGCTCGCGAGCGCGGCGCGGTCGCCGCGCGCGACCGTTTTCTTCGCGCCCAGGTGCGCGACCGCGAACTGCTGCGCGACCGAGAGCAGCCAGGGCCCGCCGAAGCTTCCTTCGCCGATGCAGTCCGCGAGCTCCCTGCGGTAGCGCGGATCCGCGAGCGCGAGCGCGTCGCCCTGCAGCATCAGGCCGTCCGCCGCGCGCTTGATCGCGCGGTCCGGGGTGAGCAGCAGCTCGAGATCGTGCTCGATCCTGCACTCCAGGAGCTTCGCGAGCGTGCGCGCGCCGACCGCGCGGCCGCGGTAGCGGCCGTGATGGGTGTGGCGCCGCACGATCGCCTTGAACAGGCCCGCGCCGCGGACGACGGAGCCCGGGTGGTCGAGGATCGCGACCTGCGCCGCGATCGATCCGTCCCCGGCGCCGGGCGCGCGCGTCACGATGTGGCCGAAGCCGAAGTGGTCGAGCGCGACGAGCAGGTTTTCCAGCGCGCAGCCGATGCTGATGTACAGCTCCCGCTGGTGCGGATCGGAGACCTGCTGCCAGCGCGAGCTGTCCGCGTGGATCGTGATCTCGTCCTTCGCCACGCTGAAGCGCCACGGCTGGGTGTTGCGGTTGGACGGCGCGAGGATCGCGTAACGCAGCAGGAAGCGCAGCTGCTCGACGCGCGTGCCGCGCGCCGGATAGTCGGCTTCGCGCAGCGCCCAGGGATCGTCCGTCGGTCTGGCCATCGGTGCGGTGCATTCTGGCGCTTTTTCGAAATCCAAGCACCTTCCCGCGAACCCCTGTATAGTGCGGCCCAAGGTTTCCGTTTCGCTCTATCCGGTTAGCGAAACCGCCTCTTCGCGGTTCCTCTCAAGTTCCCCGAATTTTCCAACAGCAGTACATCGCCTGAACCGGTGCGAAGAGCGTTAGCTCTTGCCGGGCCGATTTCAGGAGCGGTTTTCAGCATGGGCGACAGCCCGGCCATCCTCCTCCTGATAAACCATTAGGAGAGTTTCATCGAAACGTCATTCCAGAATCTCGGCCTTTCCGCCGAGCTGCTCCGCGCCGTCGCCGAGCAGGGCTACACCCAACCTACCCCCATCCAGGCGCAAGCCATTCCCGTCGTTCTCTCGGGACGCGATCTTCTCGCCGCCGCGCAGACGGGCACCGGCAAGACGGCGGGGTTCACCCTGCCGATGCTGCAGCGCCTCGCGGGACACACCACGGCCAGCCACTCGCCGGCGCGCCATCCGGTGCGCTGCCTGGTGCTCGTGCCGACGCGCGAGCTCGCCGCTCAGGTCGAGGAGAGCATCCGCACCTACGGCAAGCACATGCGCGCGCGCACCGCGGTGATCTACGGCGGCGTGGGCTTCGGCCCGCAGGCCGAGCAGCTGCGCCGCGGCGTGGAGATCGTCGTCGCGACGCCCGGGCGCCTGCTCGATCACGTCGAGCAAAGGACCATCGACCTGCGCCAGGTCGAGATCCTCGTCCTCGACGAGGCCGACCGCATGCTCGACATGGGCTTCATCCACGACATCCGGAAGATCCTCAAGCTCCTGCCGGTGAAGCGCCAGAACCTGCTCTTCTCGGCGACGTTCCCGGACGAAGTCCGGGCGCTCGCGGCCGGCTTCATGAAGGACGCGGTCACGGTAGAAATCGCGAAGCGCAACATGCCGATCGAATTGATCTCGCAGATCGCGCACCCGGTCGACAAGGACCGCAAGCGCCAGCTGCTCGCTCACCTGGTGAAGGAAGGCAACTGGCAGCAGGTGCTCGTCTTCTGCCGCACCAAGCACGGTGCGAACCGCCTCGCCGAGCAGCTCGACAACGACGGCATCGAGACCGCCGTGATCCACGGCAACAAGAGCCAGCCGCAGCGCATGAAAGCGCTTAAGCGCTTCAAGGACGGCGAGCTGCAGCTCCTCGTCGCCACCGACATCGCCGCGCGCGGCATCGACATCGAGTCCCTGCCGCACGTCGTCAACTACGACCTGCCGCACGTCTCCGAGGACTACGTCCACCGCATCGGCCGCACCGGCCGCGCGGGGGAATCGGGGCAGGCGGTGTCGCTCGTGTCGGGCGAAGACCGGACGCTGCTCCGCGACATCGAGCGGCTCATCGGCAAGCCGATCGAGCAGAAAGTCATCCCGGGCTTCGAGCCGGGATCGGGCTACCAGCACGCCCAGCCCGAGCCGCAGCAGCGCCGCGGCCAGCGGCCGCACAGCCAGCCGCGCCGCCCGGAGAGATCGCGCAGCGCGCAGCGGAGCCAGGGGAACGGCCAGCAAAGGTCGGAGCGCGGAGGGCGCCAGCAACAACCTTCGTCGCAGCCGCGCCAGGCCAACAGCCAGCCGCGCCGGGGCAACGGCCAGCGCCGGGACGGAGGCCGTCAGGGATTCCGCTCCGACAACGCCCAGCCCTCGGAAAAGCGGCAGCAGACCGTCCAGCAGCAGCAGCTCGAATACCACCGCAAGCAGATGGCGGAAGAAGGCCGCAGAGTGGAGAAGCCCGCGGAACAGCCGAAGGCAAACGGAGTCGCGGCGCTGTTCGGATGGGTGGGGAGAAAGGTGGCGTAGGACCACAGAGTTCTGCGTATAGACGATACGGGCGCCCAGGGCGCCCGTTTTGTTATGGGTAACGCGGTACGCGGTTGAGGCCTATTCCGCGTGAAGCGGCC
>DASTHG010000169.1:0-2483 GCA_035718325.1 Gemmatimonadales bacterium
CCGACAACGGCTTCACGCCGTACATCGCGGTCTACGTCGACGCCAGCGTGCAGGTGCCGATGGAGTACGTGAAGAACAACGAGATCGTGCTCAACGTCGGCTTCGAGGCGACCTCGGGGCTGAAGCTGGGCAACGAGTTCATCGAGTTCAAGGCGCGCTTCGGCGGTTCGGCGCGCGACATCGTCGTGCCGGTCGACCACGTGGTGGCGATCTACGCGCGCGAGAACGGCCAGGGCATGGCCTTCCCGGTGCCCACCGACGGCGGCGCCGCGACGCGCGCACCGGCCTCGGCCGACGAGACCCGCCCGCCGACGCCGCTGCGCAGCGGCCTGCGGCTCGCCAGTTCCGAACCCGAGGCCGAGGCGAAGCCCGCCGCGCCGCCGGCCGCCGACGAGCCGCCGCCCGAGCCACCGGAACCTTCCGGCCCGCGGCCTTCGCTCAAGCGCATCAAGTAGCGCCCGGCGGGGCGCTTCGGGCCCTGCCTCCTACAATGCCGCGCAGCGCGGCGCGCCGGCTTAGCTCAGTTGGTAGAGCACCCGCCTTGTAAGCGGAAGGTCGTCCGTTCGATTCGGACAGCCGGCACCACGATTCTCGGAGCGATTGGGACGGTCGCGTGACTGTGCAACCCGGACAAAAGTCAAGCACGACAATGACTTACCGCGCTTCGTGGCGGCCTGCCCGGTACTCGGCCGCCACTGAATACCCGTACAGTCTACCGTGTCAAAGCGGGTCAATCTGGGCCACTCAGCGCCCGCTCTGACCAAACGCTGACCAAACCTGCGCTGCGCCGAAAGGCGCCGCCACGCCAGCCGAGCGCCTGGATGATCGCGTAGCGCCAAGCGAGCTTGGGGGACGAACGGGGCCGATAAACATCGGCTCGGTGATGCCTACACGTCGAGTCTGCAACTCCGCCGACTCGACATGAAGACCACCGAACTCATCACCATCGCCGACGCATGCGTCACGCTCAGCGTGTCCCGGAAGACCCTCTACCGGATGATCGTGGCGGGCGCCCTGCCTGCGCCCAAGCGGGTCGCCGGATTCCGGCAGCTCTACTTCGACCGACACGCTTTCGATGCCGCCGTCCGAAAGGCATTGAGGTAGTCCAAGGCGCCGCGAAGTCCGCTTGGCGACCCTTGCCTTGGCGTCCGGTTGCCCCGCCAGTGCGGTGCTCCTGCCAGCGGGACATCGTCGACACATCGCCCCACCCCGGCCAGTGCTGCCCGACCGGCCGATAGGGTGCTCCGTCCTTCCGACTCTTCCAGCCCCTGACAGCGGCAGCGCTGCCTGGCGTTGCAGGAGCCAAACTGCGTTAGCCGAGCGGTGGAAGCCTGTCGGACGTGCGAACGACAGTGCGAGCGTCCAAAGAAGACCGCGAGCCGACTCGCGCCAGAACGCGAAAGGCCAGCCACGTCACGTGGCTGGCCAAGTTCGACCGGAGGACTCGAGGGTCTAGGACCGCGGGCGGGCGGCCTGCTTCTCCGCAGCCCTGACCTTTATCGCAGGGCGGTAGACCGCCACGAGCTCCGCGACCTTTCCCCGCCCGGCAGCGGTTCGGGAGATGCGGGTTCCGACCGATAGCTCGTGCAGCTCGCTCGCCCCGGAGTGGATGGCCCGCGCCTTCGGCGAGCTGTAGTTGAACGCGATGACGTAGTGACCGTCGCGCGCCAGAGCGGCAGCCACCAGACCCAGGCGCTCCTGCTGTGCTTCGGTAAAGGCTCCGCATCGGTAGATGCCGCTGGTCTTTGCTTTGCCATTCGCTGGGAGGTAAGGGCTGTCGAGCAGGACGACCGAGCGGTTGCGCACGTCGGCCAGCGCCTGCTCGAAGTCGCACTCGGCAATCTCGACCTGACGCCGCTGCAGTAAGCGACTCGTGGCCACCAGCTCCGCAGTCGGGCAGTGCGGTCGGACTCTCTTTCCGAAGCCAACGTTCAGGGCACCCGCGGCGTTGTACCGCACAAGCCCGTTGAATCCATGCCGGTTCAGGTACACGAACAACGCCGACTTGTACAAGCCACGAGGTGCAGCGTTGAACTCCGACCGGAGCGCGAGATATGTGGAAGGCTCGTTGTTGTCCGCCTTGAACAGGCGTTCGACGGCTTGGGTCAACTCCGCGCAGTTGTCGCGCGTGAACCGAAGCAGGTCAACCACGTCTGGATTGACGTCGGACACAACGTACCCACGGCAGTGCGGCGCAGACAACAGCAGCCCACCGCTACCCACGAAGGGCTCGACCCAATCAAGTCTCGACCAGTCCGGCGGTCCAACTCTGGTCAAGACGGCACCGTAAGTGCACTTGTTGCCAGCGTAGAGAAGTGCTGGCCTCAATGCCTGAAGAGCGCGAGGCTCGACGGCGTTTGAAAGGACGCGGCCACTCGGCAGGTTGGCGCGGCGTTCGCCACGGGTGGCACAACGCAGGGACTGCATATTCGGCTCCGATGAGTTAGTGGAGCCTTGTGTAGGTACGCAGTACCGAGTGTTTA
>DASTHG010000170.1:0-3485 GCA_035718325.1 Gemmatimonadales bacterium
CGTACGGCGTCATCGAGCACGGCGGGCGCCCAGCCTTCCTTCACGTCGGCTTGGTGGAGCGTTTTCCAGGGCACGGCGCCTTCGAGCGCGACGTTGAGGCGTTCGCGCACGGCGTGCAGCGCGGCTGCGCGGAACGCCGCGGCTTGCGCCGTGTGGGCGGTGTCGGGGAGCGCGGTGCGCACGTCGCGGGTCGCATGGACCAGCCGGCACTCGACGTCCGCCGCGGCCGCGATCATCAAGCCCAATTGTGCCGCATGGCCACCGGCCGGCGAGGCATCAACAGCGGCGATGATAGGCTTCCATGACATGACGGGCTCCCGGTTGAAGGCCACTCCAAAGGTGCCCGGTTGGTGATGAAGGCGACGTGAAGGGATGTAGAAGCGGACTTAGAGATCCTGGCTCGCAAACCGCCGTCCCGCGAGCCGCAGCGGAACGATGGTCCACGCGATCAAACTCACGAGCATGAGCATCGCTCCCGGTCCGCCGAGCAGACGGTGGAGCGCGGCTCCGGTCGGTCCGGCGACGGCGTCCGCCTGAAACAACCCCAGGCCGAGCGCTCGAGCGGAATCGACCGGATTGGCCGTCAGGAGGACGACCAGACTCCAGGTCGCGGTATGGGCGGGCAAGATGGAGAGCAGTGCGATCGCGGCGAGATCGGCACCGACGACGAGGACGAACCACACGACGACCGCGAAGCCGACGGCGCGAGCCCTGCTGCGGGCCCCGATTCCGATCCACATGCCGACGGCGAGGCCGGCGGAGACGAGCAGGGCCGCCACGCCGATGAGCGCGACGTACCGGCCCACATCCGCCGATCCCGCGAACACGCCGATGACGAGGCCAGCCGCGCCGAAGCCCGTGACGAGCGCTGCGGAGAGCGCCACGGTCCACGCCGCCCAGCGACTGATGACGATGTGCGCCCGGGGCAGTGGCAGCGCGGTGAGAAACTCGAGCTCGGTGCATTCCGCGCCGCTCACCGCTCCGAGCAGCAACGCGAGCAGCGGGACGGTCCAGAGCGTGAGCTGCAGCAGGCTGATCGAGGTGCGCGCGAATCCCTGGACGACGACGGCTCCCCCGGCCGACAGTCCGGCGAGCGCGACGCCGACGCTCGCGACGGCGAACCCCGCGGCAAAGAGCGGCACGAGGCGTCCGCGGCGGGCGGCCGCCCAATCGAACTGCAGCAGCGCGCGGCGCGTCATGCGGCATCTCGCAGCGGCGAGCGACCCCGGATGAGGATCCGGTAGATACGCTCGATCGGTGGATCCACCACGCGGCTGTCCCACGCCACGCCGGTCGAGGCCGCCAGTGCTTCGAGTGTGCCGCAGGCGACGAGTCTCCCGGCCACCATGACGGCGATGCGATCGGCGAGCATCGCGACGTCACTCAGGTGATGGGACGCGAACAGCACGGCGGCGCCGGTTCGCTTCGCGGCGCGCATCGCTTCGCGCACCTCATCCGCTCCATCGACGTCCAGGGAGATGCTCGGTTCGTCGAGCACGAGGGCCTCGAGTGGCCCGAGGGTGGCGAGTGCCAGCATCGCCCGCTGCCGCTGTCCCCCCGACATTTCGCCGAGTGTCGCGTCGAGTCGGTCCCCCAACCCGTAGTCCGCGAGCGCCCGGGCGCCGGCTTCCGACGGCAGACCCCGAGCGGCGGCGACGAGCGCGGCGAGATCGCCGACGACCGCAGAGAGCGGCACGCCCAGTCGTTGCGGCAGGTAGCCCATGCGGAGCCGAGCCCGCAGCGCGTCGGTCACCACGTCCCGCCCGGCGATGACGGCCGAGCCTTGATCGGGATGGAGCCCACCCGCCAGGATGCGGAGCGTGGTGGACTTCCCCGCGCCATTCGGTCCCACCATGGCGACGATCTCGCCCGGCGCCACCGTCAGCGTGAGCGGCTCCAGGGCGACCCGCCCGCCGAACCGTTTCGCGACTTCCCGCAGCTCGATCATGGGCTCCTCACCGAACGACGGCGGCTGCGGACGAGCACGAAGGCAGCCCCTACGAGGAGGATGGCGCTCGTCGCGCGCTGTGAGCCGGTGCCTCCGAGCCGGGCCGCCGGTGCGGGCGGAAGCTCGCCCAGCGCCGCCAGTCGCGGCGCGTGGGCCAGGGGACACGAGTCGACGATGCCGGCACTGGCGAACACGGGGAACGTCCGCTCCGCCCATCCCAACGCATGGGCGGCGGGACTATCGAGCAGCGGTCGCAGGCTCTCGCGATTCAACGCGAGCTCGGCCGTGGGCGAGGACGCGTCGTACGGGGCGTCCAGCACATCGTCGCCGTCCAGGTCGTAGCCGTCGCGGGCTGCGCTCCAATAATTCCCGCGCCCTGCCTGACAGAGCGTGTAGGCAGCCGCCGCGCCGCCCCCGCCTGACGCATCGAACGTATTGCCGATGAGGGCGTTCCCCGTCACCGTCGTGTGCTCGCTGTTGGCGAACAGCTGCAGACCGAGCCAGTTGGCCGCCACGAGATTGTCCGAGAAGGTGCCGCGGATCACGTTGTCGAAAAATGCGCCGATGCCGTTGCCGACGAACGTGTTTCGCAGGACGATCGGATCGGTGGCCGTTTGCAGTACCAGACCATAGGAGCGGCTCCCTGCATTCCACGCGAACACATTGTCCGTGATCACGACGTTGCGGGAATTCATGATCACGGCGCCGGCGGCGTTGTCGGTGAAAACGTTGTGCTCGAACCGGTTCAGGTGGCTGAACATGTAGTGCAGCCCGAACCGCACGTTGGTGACATGGTTGCCCCGCACGAGCACGCTGTCGGTGTACGAGAAGTAGATCCCGTCGCGCACCCGGGCGATGCGATTGCCCTCTGCGAGGATCGAGCGGCTGTAGTAAAAGGAGATGCCGTCGCCGCGGTCGCCCTCGCGGGCGGCGGGAAATCCGGTGATGTCGAGCCGCCGCAGGACGACGTCCCGCGCCTGGTCCACATACACGCCGAACAGAGTGTTGCGAATCGTCAGATCCTCGAGCGTCACCGAATCGGCGGCGACCCGCACCCCAGCGTCGTAGCGGTCGGGATTGGTCCCCGAGTTCTCGATGATGAGTCCCCGCACGACCGAACCGCGGGCCGCGACGACGAGGACAGTTCCCGTTCCGTCGCCTCGCAGCACGGCGCCCGGGGCCCCCAGGACCACGCTCCGGTGCGTCAGCACCAGAGGGCCGCTATGGATGCCCGGGCCGAGTCGCACGGTATCGGGCGATGCGGCAGCCGCGCAGGCGAGGGCGACGGAAACGAGGTTCATGCGCGCATCGCGCGGCGGGCGTCGAGCACCAGGACAGCCAGCAGGCAGGCGGCGGCGCCGAGCAGCAGAAACGACCCGATACCAGGGAAGCTGTAAATGTCGAAGTTGGCGAGATGCTGGTGGCCGAACAGCGGCGGCGTGAACGGCGCGACCTTGATTGGCGCTTCCGGGTTCAGGTGGTGCCCGTAGCTATGCATCCGGTACCAGAAGGCGCCGAAGGAAAAGAGCGAAAAATA
>DASTHG010000171.1:0-9730 GCA_035718325.1 Gemmatimonadales bacterium
ATGGTGGCCGTGACGCACGAGGCGACGCTGATGGTCGGCGGCGGCTACAGCATCAGTGTGTGGTGCCCGGAGGAGGCGGGCGACCGCTCGCGCGCACGCACGGAGCCGCAGATCAAGATCGAGGGACAGCGCGCGGCGTCCTACACCACGCTGGAAGGCAAGGACAGCCACGAGCACCCCGACGCGGATGCCGCCAACGGCATCTCGGGAACGGAGACGATCACCTGGGCGCTACGGCGGTCCTAGCCGTCACGGGGCGCTAGGGTTCGGCCAACGGCCGACCGAGGATCGTGGGTGCGAAGAGCTTGGCGAGGGAGTCACCAAAGGCCGCGGCAGACGCCAGGGGACCGATGAGTCGGACCTGGTTGAGGGAGTCGCCGCCCATGGTGGCGAGACGCACGATCATGACGAATTGCGTATCGGCCATTGCCGCAACGCCGACGATCGCGAAGCGAGCCGCCACGAGGTTTGTCAAGTCACGCGCTCGCACGGGTTGTTGAGAGCGGTCCAGGATGGTGACGCCTGCGGCCTGCAACCCGAGCACGATATGCGCCCGCGTCGTATCTGCGACGGCCTTCAGCTCCGGCGTGGAGTTCGTAGAGAGCGACAGCGGGCGAACGACCGCCGTACTGTGGGGAGGCTGCTTCGCCGCCTGGCGCTGGCCGGCGAGTGGTGCGATCGTCGCCAGGAATAGGCAGGCGAAGCTGTGACGCAGCCTAGCGAACATCGATGATCAGCCGCTGATAACGGGTCAGCGCAGGCGTTCCGTTGTCGATCGCTTCCAGGATCACCTGGATGGTCTGTCCCGTGACGGCGTCGGCCGGGATCAGCACGCTCGTAGCGCGTGCGGTGGGACTCGAGATCGTGATCTGGCCGGGATACGTGCCGACGTCCTTCCATTGCCACCACCGCACCGTCACCGCGTTTCCATCGGGATCGGACGTGACGCCCTCGAGTCGGATCGTCTCGCCCGGGCGAGCGACGATCCGCGCGGGCCCGCGAATCGCCACCTGTGGCTCGTGGTTGGCGCCGGCGTACGTCGGGGTCACCGACCAGAGCAGGCGAGCAGCAAGTCCATTCTCCGCCGCGGGCGTGAAGTTCGGATCGGGCGACGGCGGCCGTGGCCGGGCGGCGGCCAGCTCCTGCAGCTTGAGCAAGTCGTCGTAGGAATTGATTGTGACCCGCGGCAGCGGACGCTGACCCGTGGCAGCGGTCGCCGTAGCGGTCCCGTGTCCCGCCCAGCCGCCCGGCGTCGCGTCCTCGTATCCCTGCAGTCCGTTGTCGATCAGGTTGAGATAGGTGAACGTGTCGCCCTCACCGAGGAATTCTCCCTTGGGGCGCGGCGGCGTCCACACGATGTAGCCCCTGGCCTTGAGCTGGTCCGCGGTGAATCCCGATAACCCGAAGTAGTCGAAGATGTCGCCGTGCACCATCTGCTTGCCGTCGCCCCACACCCGGTACAGCGCGCCCAACGCCCCTCGGCTCGAGATGTTCGTCCGCGTCCAATCGGCGCTGTAGTACAGCGAATCATCGGTGCTCACGCTGGCCTGCGCTTCGTATCCCAGCGCCACGCCGCCTACGCCGGCCGGGAGCGTCCGGATGTCGGGCCAGTTCGGATGGATGTAGGTGGCGTAGGTGTCGTCCTGATCCCCGGAGGGTGATAGGACGGCTTTGTGGGAGACCTTCTGATAGATGGCGGGCCACTCCGGCTTCCCGGCGAACTGCAGCTGAATCGACTTCAGCGCGCGTGCGATCGTGCTCTCTCCACCCCACGCCAGCAGGTACACGGGGCCCGGCTCGTCGTCGAGGAGCAGCGCCTTGATCAGGTCTGATCCTGGAGTGTCCTTCGAGATGTCCCCGTCGAACTCCACGTTGCCCCACCGGATCTTCGACTTCAGCTCCGCGGGTGTGGGATAGTTGGCATTGTGCACGCGGAGGTTCGGGTACACCTGCTCGTATGTCGCCACGGCCTTGTCGATGTAGTGTTCGTCCGGAGCCCAGCGCCAGGACGCGCAGGGGCAGAGATTGAGCCCCCAGCGTGAGTATTCGCGGTTCGGAACGGACACTTTCTTTCCCGAGCCGTCGCCCTTCCAGTGAAATTGGCTCGAGGCGTAAATGAGTCCTTCAGTCTTGAAATCGGTGCTGTAGAGCAGATAGCGGATCAGGGAATTGGCGTCGTCGAGCTCGGGATCGGTCGTGACGACGACGCGGGGCTTGGGCGCAGCCGTCGTGTCCGCGCCACTCCGGATTTGGACAGTGCTCGTCGCACTGCTGCCCGCCGACACCACGAACAGCGCCGCCCCGACCCAAGGATGCATACCCGTACCTGTGTGCGCGTCAGCCCGCTCAGACGAAGGTCGACCTCGGCCGCGGGCTGGTTGGTGGAGTCATGGGCGCGGGGTCAGTTCGGCGCCACGCGCGCCGCACTGTCGAGGCGGGCCAGATCGGCGCGCGTGAGCGGCCAGAAGCGTCGGGCCGCATCGCGCATCATGATCGGCATGCCATGGGGACCCACGATACGCCAGCCGTACGGACGGAGAATCACGACGAACGTATCCGTTTCCGTTCTCACCTTCGGTGCGAAGCCGACCGGACCCTGTAACAAGTCACCCAGGAAGTGATAGGTGACCGCAAAACGCGCCGTGTCGGCACGAATGCCGAGTGAATCGATGGTGCTGGAGGTGATCACCCGCGCCACGTCCACTCCCCCTTCGGCACACTCCGTGGCGGATACCCAGAAAGTGTTGGAGCTGAGAAACTCGCCTCCCCCGTCACGACGCACGTATTCCCGAACCAGTTTGCCCGGGTCGGGGTGGCCGGGTGTTGTGTCCCTGCACAATGGGGTCTTGGCTTGCGCCGCGACGGAATCCGCCAGCGGCGCGCGGGACGCAGCAGTGGCGGTCTGCGATGTATCGTGCCCGCGGCAGCCGGCCAGGGCGATGAGCGCAGGGAATGCAAGTATGTGGCGCACGCAGCCTCCGTGGCGCTGTTGAATCACCAGTACTGCACGGACAGGGTGGGATTCGAACCCACGGTACCCTTACGGGCACACCGGTTTTCGAGACCGGCCGTTTCAACCGCTCACGCACCTGTCCTGACGCCTAGACGCTATGCGCCCAGCCTTTAGCGGACAGGGTGGGATTCGAACCCACGAAACGGTTACCCGTTTACACGCTCTCCAGGCGTGTGCCTTCAGCCGCTCGGCCACCTGTCCCGGCTCGGCGATAAATAAGCGCGGCATGGGGGGTTGCGCCACCCGGACGCGGTGGCTTGAACCTTCTGACCCCGCTAGTGCGTACCACACACAGATTTCAGCGGCGCTTCACACGCCGCCCGTTAATGATCCCGGGGAATGCGAGGAGGAGTCATGGACAATCTGCCCAGCAAGACCCAGTCGTCCACTCCGACGGAAGTGGACACCATCCCCACCTGGCGCGACTTGGGGGAGCGGTTCCGCGACGTGATGAAAGATATCGGCGCGGAAATCAGTCAGACATGGAAGAAAGAGGGCAAGGACTTCGAAAAGGATCTCCAGGCGCGGCTCCTGCCCGCGCTCAACCGCGCCAAACTGGAGATCGAAAAGCTGATTCGCAAGCTCGAGGAGCGAAACAAGAAGCCCTGATCAGGGCTCGAGCGGCTCGAACCGTGCCGAGAAGTGGCGTAGCCACGGCGCCTGCTCGACCATGCGATACCCCCGCAGCCGGTTCTTGCCGCTCGCTACGACGGCGATGACTTCACCGACGTAGTCGATGTGGCTCTGGGTGTAGGTGCGGCGGGGGATCGCGAGCCGAACGAGTTCCATCGCCGCCGGGGTCTCGGTGCCATCGGCAGCGCGCTTGCCGAACATCACCGAGCCGATCTCAACCCCACGCACCCCGCCCGCCCGGTACAGCTCGACGCACAGCGACTGCGCCGGGTACTGGGACGGCGGGATATGCGGCAGGAGCGCCCGCGCATCGAGGTAGACGGCGTGACCGCCCGGCGGCTGCACGACGGGGACTCCCGCCGCTTCGGCCCGCTCCGCGAGGTACGCCGTCGAGCGCACGCGGTAGCGCAGGTACTCCTCGTCCAGGACTTCCTCGAGGCCCGTCGCCACCGCCTCGAGGTCGTAGCCCGCGAGCCCGCCGTAGGTGGGGAATCCCTCCGTGAGGATGAGCAGGTTGCGGCAGCGAGCGGCGACCTCCGGATCGTTGAGCGCGAGGAAGCCGCCGATGTTCGCCAGCCCGTCCTTCTTGGCCGACATGGTGCAACCATCCGCCTGCTGAAAAATCTCGCGCGCGATGCGGGAGACCGGCCAGTCGGCGTACCCGGGCTCCCGCAGCTTGATGAAGTAAGCGTTCTCGGCGAAACGGCACGCGTCGAGATAGAGCGGAAGGTGGAAGCGGTCGCACAGCGCGCGCACCGCTTTGAGGTTCTCGAGGCTGACAGGTTGTCCGCCGCCGGAATTGTTGGTGACGGTGACCATGACCAGCGGAATGCGCCGCACGCCGAGCCGGTCGATCGCCTGCTCGAGAGCCGCGATGTCGATGTTGCCCTTGAAGGGGTGGCGGTTCGCCGGCTCCCGCCCCTCCGGGATGACGAGATCGAGGGCTTCGGCGCCGCAGTATTCGATGTTAGCGCGCGTCGTGTCGAAGTGCGTGTTGTTGGGGACGACCTGCCCCGGCTGCACGAGCGTCGCGAACAGGATCCGTTCCGCCGCGCGACCCTGGTGGGTCGGGATGACTTCCTGCAGCCCGGTCAAGTCGCGCACCACCGTCTGGAACCGGTAGAAGCTCTTGCTGCCGGCGTACGACTCATCGCCGTCCATCATGGCCGCCCACTGGCGCGAGGACATCGCTCCGGTTCCCGAGTCGGTGAGGAGGTCGATCAGGACGTCGTCGGCGTGTAGTCCGAAGAGGTTGTACCCAGCGCGCCGCAGCGCGGCTTCCCGCGCCTCGGGGGTAATGGACCGGATCGCCTGGGTGGCGTGAATCCGGAACGGCTCGATGATCGTCTTGAAGGAAACAGGCGCCTCGCGCTCGCGGCGCCTCCAACCTAACGAAGCTCTTTGAAGAAACTCTGAAGCAGCCGGCCACACGCCTCCGCCTCGACCCCCCCCTGCACCTCCACTCGATGGTTCAAGCGCGGGTGCCGCACCACGTCCCCCACACTGCCGCACATCCCCGCCTTGTCGTCGTAGGCGCCGAACACCAGCCGCCCCACCTTCGCGAGCACGATCGCTCCGGCGCACTGCGCGCACGGCTCCAGCGTGACGTAGAGCGTGGCCCCGGTCAACCGATCGGTGCCGAGGGCGCTCGTGGCGCGCTGAATCACCAACAGCTCGGCGTGCGCCGTGGGGTCGTGTCGTTGTGCCATCTCGTTGTGCGCCGCGGCGATCACGCGTCCGTCCTGCATCACGACGGCGCCGACGGGAACCTCATTCCGGCCGGCTGCCCGACCGGCTTCCGCCAGGGCCGCCCGCATCCCCGCCAGATCGTTCACCGTCGACTCCGCCCGGCCCCTCCTGCCGCTCCCTTCGGCTCCGCCGGCTCGCGTTTCTCGGCCGCCGCCACGCGCTCGAACACGAGGCCGGCACCGTCCTGCGAACGATCGACGCGCACCGTATCTCCCTCGGCGTACTCCCCTTCGAGGACGGCCATGGCGAGCGGGTTCTGCAGCAACCGCTGGATCGCGCGCTTCAGCGGCCGGGCGCCGTACACCGGGTCGTAACCTTCCGTGGCCATTAGCGCCCGCGCCGCCGGGCTGACCTCGAGGGTGAGCTTGCGGTCGCGCACCAGGCTCGCCACGCGCGCGATCTGCAAATCGACGATGTGTGTGATCTCTTCCTGGCCCAGCGGCCGGAAGATGATCACGTCGTCGACGCGGTTCAGGAATTCCGGCTTGAAGCTCTGGCGCAGCAGATCGAGCACCTTGGTCTCCACCTGCTCCCAGTTCGACGTGCCGTGCTCGAGGATGTAGGTGGAGCCGATGTTCGACGTCATGATCAGGACGGTGTTGCGGAAATCCACGGTCCGTCCCTGCGAATCGGTGAGCCGCCCGTCGTCGAGGATCTGCAGCAGCACGTTGAAGACGTCGGGATGCGCCTTCTCGATCTCGTCGAACAACACGACGGCGTAGGGCCGACGGCGGATCGCCTCGGTGAGCTGGCCGCCTTCCTCGTACCCGACGTACCCCGGAGGAGCGCCGATCATGCGTGCCACGGCGTGCTTCTCCATGTATTCCGACATGTCGAGCCGCACCAGCGCCTTCTCGTCGTTGAACAGGAACTCGGCGAGAGCTCGAGCCGTCTCGGTCTTCCCCACCCCGGTGGGACCGAGGAAGATGAACGAACCCGTCGGGCGATGGGGATCCTGCAGCCCCGCGCGCGCCCGGCGCACGGCGTTGGCCACCGCTGCCAGCGCCTCCGGCTGCCCCACGACCCGGGCGCCCAGCTCCGCCTCGAGCCGCGTGAGCCGCTCTCGCTCCGATTCGAGCATCCGCGTCACGGGAATGCCGGTCCACTTCGCCACGATCTCGGCGATGTCCTCGGCGTCGACCTCTTCCTTCAGGTACTTCGCCTGCTTCTGGATCTCGAACAGGCGCTTCTCGATCGCGGCAATCTCCTTCTCGAGCGCGGGAATGCGGCCGTAGCTGATCTCGGCGGCCTTTTGCAGATCGCCGCGCCGCGTCGCCTGGTCGGCCTCCATGCGCAGCTGCTCGAGCTCCGCCTTCTTCGCCTGCAGGCCGGTGATCGCTTCCTTTTCCGCCTGCCACTGCGCCTTCATCCCGCTGGAGCGCTCACGCAGCGCGGCAAGGTCCTGCTCCACCTTGGCGAGCCGCTCGCGCGACGCCTTGTCCTTCTCCTTGGCGAGGGCGGCCTTTTCGATCTCCAGCTGCACGATACGCCGCTCCACCTCGTCGATCTCCTGGGGCAGCGAATCGATCTCGATGCGCAGCCGGCTCGCCGCTTCGTCGACCAGATCGATCGCCTTGTCGGGCAGGAACCGGTCGCCGATGTAGCGGTGCGACAAGGTCGCTGCCGCAACCAGCGCGTTATCGGTGATGCGTACGCCGTGGTGGACCTCGTACTTCTCCTTCAGGCCGCGCAGGATCGCGATCGTGTCCTCGACCGTCGGCTCCCCCACCAACACCGGCTGGAAGCGCCGCTCGAGGGCGGCATCCTTTTCGATGTGCTTGCGGTATTCGTCCAGCGTCGTGGCGCCGACGACGTGCAGCTCGCCGCGCGCCAGTGCCGGCTTCAGGAGGTTCGACGCGTCCACGGCGCCTTCGGCGGCCCCCGCGCCGACGAGGGTATGCAGCTCGTCGATGAAGACGATGAACCGGCCCTCGGCCGCCGTGATCTCCTTGATCACGGACTTCAGGCGGTCCTCGAATTCGCCGCGATACTTCGTCCCGGCGATCAACGCGCCCAGGTCGAGCGACACGAGGTGCTTGTTGCGCAGCGATTCGGGAACGTCACCGTTCACGATGCGCTGGGCGAGACCCTCGACGATCGCGGTCTTGCCGACGCCCGGCTCACCGATCAGCACGGGGTTGTTCTTGGTGCGGCGCGACAGCACCTGCATGACGCGCCGGATCTCCTCGTCGCGGCCGATGACGGGGTCGATCTTCCCCTTGCGGGCGACCTCGGTGAGGTCGCGCGTGAAGCGCTCCAGTGCCTGGTACTGCTGCTCGGGACTCTGGTCGGTGACGCGGTGCGTGCCGCGCACGCCTGCGAGCGCCGCCATCAGGTCTTTGTGATCGACCCCGCCGGCGGACAGCAGCTGGCGCGCCGTGGTCCCCTTCGTGTCGGCGAGGGCGAGCAGCAAATGCTCGGTCGAGACGTAGGCGTCGCCCAGATCCTTGGCCAGCGCGTCGGCACGGTCGAGCACCGCCGAGAGCTCGCGCGCCAGCGTCGGCTCGCTCGTCGTGCCCGACTGTTTGGGGAAGCGGTCGATCTCCCGCTCCGCCTCGGCGCGCAGCTGCACGACGTTGAGGCCGGCCTTCTGCAGCAACGGCGCGACGATGCCCTCGTCCTGATCGAGCAGCGCCAGGAACAGATGGGCGTCGTTCACCACCGGATTGCCGCGGGACCGCGCGTCAGCGGCGGCCTGCTGCAGCGATTCGGCGGCTTTTATGGTCAGGCGTTCAGATCGGATCATGGAGTGATGCCTTTGGCAAACAGCATACCTGAAAAATATGCCGTATTGGCAGGAGACGGCGAGCACCAGAGCGCCAAGAAGCGGCGTCAAAGAAAAAACGTCGAGTGAAGGCGTACGCCTCAACTCGACGTTTGTTCTCGACGATTTTTCTCGACAGTTTTTCTCGACGTCTTTTCTCGACGCCTCTCGTCATTTCATGATGATCATCTTCTTCGTGAATCTCTGCCCATCCACGACGAGCTGATAGATGTAAATGCCGCTCGCCGCTTGCTGGCCGGTGCTCACACCGGGAGAGTTCTGGACGTTGCCGTCCCAGTACGCGCTGAAATCACAACTCGTCACGCTCGCGCACGACAACTCCACGTTGTCGAGCACTGCGCCCGTGCCCTGGAGAATCGGCACGGCGACGAGCTGCGCCAACACGTTGTAAATCTTCAGCGAAACTTTCGGCCGGTGACCACTCGCAAACAATTCCGCCGACAGCGTAAACGGAATCGTGGTCGCCGGGTTAAAGGGGTTCGGGTAATTCTGCTTCAACGACACCGCGGCAGCCGAACCGGTTCCTTGACCCCATAGGGGTCGCCCTCCGACTCCGACTGCCAACAGCCCGAGCCCCAACACCGCCCAGGCGTACCGCCGCATCCACCGCTCCTCAGTCTGACGTAAAAGTGCCTTGTGACCCATCTCCTTAGTTTCGGGGACCTTACAATTGCAGCTGCACTTGGAACCTAGGTCCCCGGGCTGCGACCTGTCAAGCGAGCCAATACCCTACTGTCACCCTTCCGCTCCGTCACGCCGCGTCGATCCGCCCACTCGAGTAGCGGAATCAAATACTTGCGCGTCAGCGCGAATCGCTCGCGCAGATCCGCCGGCGTCGCGGAGCCCATCGCGCCGAGCGCCGCCTCGAGCTGGCTACGGAACTCGGCCAGCGCCGCCGGCGCCGCGTAGCGCTCCTGATCCACCTGCTCGATCGTGCCGTCCCGCACGAGATGGGCCAGCAGAGCGCGCACCGCTGCCCCCGAGAACTCCTTCTCCAGCTCCGCCACGGTCGGCAGCTGCCACCGCGACCCCACGATGCGCTGGGCGATCGCGCTGCGGGAGTCGCTCGCTCCGCGGTCGAGCGACGGAGCCCAACCGGCTCGGCGCGCCACTCCACCTGCGACCTCCAGCAGCTGCTTGCGCGTGCCCAGGTCGATGACCATGTCCGTCACCGCGTCGGGGATCTTGCGACCCCGTACCGCGTCCTGGATCGCCGCACGCAATGCCTGCAGCGACATCCCCGGGTCCAAGGGGTGTGCATCGTGATACGATCCCAGAATCCCGGCCAATCGCTCTGCAGCGGCAGCCACTGCAGACCTGGAAACCACCAAGCCGCTTGAGCTTAGAGCATTCTTGCCAACTGCCGCAATGACGCGGCTCACATCTCCTGGAAGGATGCCGAGCCGCACCGGGAGGTCACCTTCCGGCACCCCGAAAAGACCCGATTCGACGACCCAGGCCGACAACCTGTCAGCCGAATCCTGCCCCGCTGCGAGCTTGCGGTCCCCGAGACGGGGGAGCCGCGCCGGCGCCGGATCGAGGACGGTCCC
>DASTHG010000172.1:0-5399 GCA_035718325.1 Gemmatimonadales bacterium
GGCTCGTGCCGCATCGAGGACGACGTCGTGATCGCGGGAGAGGTCGGGATTTCGGACCACTGTACCATCGGGCGGGGGGCGCGCGTGCTGGTTCAGGCAGGGGTGATCGGCGACGTCGCGCCGGGGACGACGGTGTGGGGCACCCCGGCGCGCCCGCACCGCGACGTGCTGCGGGCTACCGCCGCCCTGTACCGCGGGCTCGACCGCTCGGGGCATGCCGACGCCGGCTAAACGCCGCTCCATCGAGCGCGAGGCCACCGTCCAGGGCACGGGGCTCCACACCGGCGCCGCGACGCGGGCGGTGTTTCGCCCCGGCGCCGTGGGGCACGGCATCGTATTCCGCCGCACCGACCTGGCCGGAACGCCCGAAGTGCCGGCGCGCCTGTCGGAGGTCGAAGCGCTGGAGCGCCGCACGGCGATCGGCCATGGCGCGGCCACGATCCATACCGTGGAGCATCTCCTCGCCGCCGCCGCAGCGCACGAGATCGACGACCTCCTGATCGAGCTGTCGGGTCCCGAGCCGCCCATTCTCGACGGTAGCGTGGCGCCGTACTTCACCGCGTTGCACGACGCCCGTCCCGTCACCGTCGACGGCGAGCCGACGCTGCTCACCGTGCGCGCGCCGTTCACCGTCGTCGAGGGCGACGCGAGCTATATCGTGGCCCCGAGCAAGACATGCCAGCTCACCGTCACGATCGAGTTCCCGCATCCGCTGATCGGGCGCCAGGTGGGCAGCTGGCAGATCACGCCCGAATCCTTCGCCCGCGAGCTGGCGCCGGCGCGCACTTTCGGGTTCACGAGCGAGGTCGAGGCGCTGCAGGCGAAGGGGCTCATCAAAGGCGCCTCGACGGCGAGCGCGATCGTGCTCGACGAGCGCGGGGTCGTGAATGGCGGCAAGCTGCGCTGGCCCGACGAGTTCGTGCGCCACAAGGCGGCGGACATCGTGGGCGACCTGGCGCTCACCGGCGCGCGGGTCCAGGCGCACGTCGTGGCGACGCGCCCCAGCCATGCGGGCAACATCGCCCTCGCCCGCGCGCTGGCGCGTGCCGCGCAGCGCAGCGGCGTTCCGGCGATGGACATCGGGCGCATCATGGATGTGCTGCCGCACCGCTATCCGTTCCTGCTCGTGGACCGCATCCTCGAGATCGAGGGCGACCGCCGCATCGTGGGGGTGAAGAACGTCACGATCAACGAGCCGTTCTTCCAGGGCCACTTCCCCGGCCACCCCATCATGCCGGGGGTGTTGATCATCGAGGCGATGGCGCAGGTCGGCGGGATGCTGCTGCTGAGCCACTTCGAAGGGCAGAACGTCGAGAACAAGGTCGTGTACTTCATGTCGCTCGACAACGTAAAATTCCGCCGCCCGGTGCTGCCGGGCGATCAGATCCGCTTCGAGCTCGAGATGCTCGCGTTCCGCGGCCGCACCTGCCGCATGAAGGGGCAGGGGTTCGTGGACGGCCAGGTCGTGGCCGAGGCGGAAATGATGGCGATGGTGGTGGACAAATGATTCATCGCACGGCGCTGATCGACCCGGCGGCGCACCTCGCCACGGACGTGCTGGTCGGTCCCTACGCCATCGTCGGCCCCAATGTCACGGTCGGCGAGCGCTCGCAGATCGCCGCCCACGCCGTGATCGAGCGGGACACCCGTATCGGGTCCGAGGTCAAGATCGGGTACGGGAGCGTGCTCGGGGCCGACCCCCAGGACCTGAAGTACCGCGGCGAAGAGACGTGGGTGGAGGTGGGCGACCAGACCACGATCCGCGAGTACTGCACCATCAATCGCGGCACCCCGGCGACCGGCAAGACCGTCGTCGGCAAACGCTGCTTCATCATGACGTACGTCCACATCGCCCACGACTGCGTCATCGGCGACGACGTGATTCTCGCCAATTCGATTCAGATGGCGGGGCACGTGACGATCGACGACCGCGCCATCGTGAGCGGCCTCGTGCCGATCCATCAGTTCGTGCGCATCGGCACGTACGCGTTCGTGGGGGGCGGGTCGCGCGTCAACCAGGACGTTCCGCCCTATACCAAGGCGGTGGGGAATCCACTGCACCTCTATGGGCTGAACTCCGTGGGTCTGCAACGCGCCGGGTTCGGTGCCGAGGTGAAACTGGCGCTCAAGAAAGCGTACCGGCTGGTGTTCAACTCCCATCTCACGATCACGCAAGGGGTCGCGCGGGCGCGCGCCGAGATCCCCACCATCACCGAAGTCGAGACCTTCCTGCGATTCATCGAGGCGTCACAACGCGGAGTGCTGGTGTGACGCTGCGCACCTTGCGCGTCGGGGTAGTCGGAACCGGCGCGCTGGGCTTCCATCATGCTCGTCTGATGCGCCGCATGGCCGGCGTGGCGTTCGCCGGCATCTACGATCTGAATCCCACGCGGGCCGCCCAGGTCGCGCGCGAGCTCGAGACGACGGCCCACCCGTCGCTCGACGCCCTGCTCGCGGGCGTCGACGCCGTGAGCATCGCGGTGCCCACCTCCGTGCACACGGAGGTGGGCTGTGCCGTGCTGCAACACGGCATTCCCGCACTGATCGAAAAGCCACTCGCCGACTCGCTCGAGGGTGCCGAGCGGCTGGTGGCCGCGGCAGCGCGGGCCGGTGTGGTGCTGCAGGTGGGGCACGTCGAGCGCTTCAACCGGGCGGTCCGGGCCGCCGCGCCCTACCTCGACACGCCGCGTTTCCTGCAGACGGAGCGGCTCGCCCCATTCCAGCCGCGGGGGACCGATGTCGCGGTCATCCTCGATCTCATGATTCACGACCTCGACCTGATTCTCGAGCTGGTGCGCGCCGAGGTGACGGAGGTGCGTGCCACCGGCATGGCGGTGCTCACCCCCCATGTCGACATCGCCAACGCACGCGTGGAATTCGCCAACGGTGCCGTCGCACTCGTGACGGCGAGCCGCATCTCGCGCGAACGAACCCGCAAGCTGCGCATCTTCCAGAGCAGCGGCTATTTCTCGCTCGACCTCGCCAAGGGCAGCGGCCACTTCTACCGGCTCAAGCCTGGCTGGCAGGCGCTGGGCGCGCAACGCATCGAAGACATCGCCGACCATCTGTCGCTCACCGCGCCGGAAGCAGAGCCCCTCAAGCTCGAGCTCGAGAGCTTCCTCCAGGCCGTGCGCGGTGAGAGCGAGGTGGTGGTGTCGGGCGCCGCGGGCGCCCAGGCGCTGGCCCTGGCGTGGCGCGTGGCGGAGGCCGTTCAGGCATCGCCGCTCGCCCCGTTGCCGCCGTGAGCGGAT
Organism: Gemmatimonadales bacterium; assembly: GCA_035718325.1. Classification (GTDB taxonomy): domain Bacteria; phylum Gemmatimonadota; class Gemmatimonadetes; order Gemmatimonadales; family GWC2-71-9; genus DASTHG01. The sequence continues at coordinate 3,252 of DASTHG010000172.1, forward strand.
CCGCTCCGCGCGCCCCTCGTATCTACGTCTCGGCCGGCGAGCCCTCGGGGGACGCGCACGCGGCTCAGGTCGTCGCCGCCCTCAAGCGTCAGGTCCCCGGCGCCACCATCGACGCGTTCGGGGGCCCACGTATGGAGGCCGCCGGAGCACGCGTGCTCGACCGCATGGAGGCGTTCTCGGTGGTGGGGTTCGTGGAGGCAGTCGAGAGCCTGCCGCGGCACTACCGGTTGCTGCAGCGCACCCGCGCGGCGTTCCGGGCAGGCCGTTACGATGTCGCGATGTTCGTCGATTATCCGGGCTATCACCTGCGGGCCGCCGCCGCGGCTGCCGAGGCGGGTGTGCCGGTGCTCTACTACATCGCCCCCCAGCTCTGGGCGTGGGGCGCGGGGCGGGTCAAGCGGCTCGCCAAAGCGGTGCGGCAGCTCGCCGTCATCCTGCCCTTCGAAGAGCCATTTTTCCGGGAGCACGGCGTGCCGACGACGTTCGTCGGCCATCCGCTGAAAGACCGTGCGCCGCTCCCGACCCGTGAGACGGCGCGGCGCGCGCTCGATCTCCCTCTGGACCACCGTGTCCTTGCGCTCTTTCCCGGCAGCCGCGCGCAGGAGGTGCGCCGCATCTGGCCGGTGGCGCGCGCGGCAGCCCGTCTCGTCCAGGCGGTGCGTCCGGCGGTGCAGGTGCTCGTGGCGGGAACGCAGGTGGCGCAATATCCCGACGCCCGAGACATGCGCGTCGTCATGGACGAACCATCGCTGGTGTTCGCCGCCGCCGATGCGGGACTGTGCAAGTCGGGGACGACGACGCTGGAGGCCGCGCTCGCCGACCTCCCGATGGTGATCACGTACCGGTTGCACCCGCTCTCCAACCTGATCGCCCAGCGCCTGCTGCGCGTGCCGTGGGTGGGACTCGTCAACCTCGTCGCGGGAGAGCTGCTCTGTCCCGAGCTGCTCCAGGGCGCCGCCACTCCGCGTGCCCTCGCAGACGCATTGGTTCCGCTGCTCGATCCCGCCGACCCCCTGACGCTCCGGCAGCGGGCCGGACTCGCCGCGGTGCGCGAGCGGCTGGGGCGGCCGGGCGCTGCGGACCGGGTGGCAGCGCTGGTGCTGGCGCTCGCGTCGTGAGGCCGCGCTGGGCGGAGCCGCTCGTCGCCGCGGTGGGGGTCGCGCTCGTCGGCTTGCTGGCGCGCACGTGGCGGTATCGTCTGGTCCATCGCGAGCGCGCGCAGGCGCTGTACGACGCCCGGCGACCATTCATCTACGCCATCTGGCACAATCGTATCTTGCCGCTGCTGTACGCGCACCGCGACGAGGCGATGGTGCTGCTGATCAGCCGCCATCGCGACGGCGGATACCTGGCGGACCTCGCCGAGCGCCTGGGGTACCGGTTCGTGCGCGGATCGACCCAGCGCGGGGGAGACGTGGGCCTGTTGGGCGTCGTGCGGGCTTTGAAGAGCGGCAGCGTCGTCGCGGTCACACCCGATGGGCCGCGTGGTCCTCCCGAGCGGGTGAAGCCAGGCGTGGTGGCGGCGGCGCAGCACGCCGGCGTCCCGATCGTTCCGGGTACGGCCCGCGTGAGCCGCTCCTGGCGGCTGTCGAGCTGGGACCGCTTCTGCATACCGAAGCCGTTCGCGACGATCGAAGTCGTGTACGGCGTTCCCCTGGACGTGGGTCCCGGCAAAGAGGGACTGCGAGCCGGGATGTCGGCCGTGGAGGCGGCGCTGCACGCCATGTCTCCGTCATGAGCGAACGGGGCTGGCGAGTCCGTTTTGTGCGCAAACTGTGGCGGCGCCGCTCCTGGAAGGCCCGGGCCGCCCGCGCGGCGCTGCTCCCGTTCGCCACACTCTACGGTATCGTCATGACGCTGCGGGCACTGCGCTATCGACTCGGATTCGCCACCGAGCGGCACCTGCCGCTTCCCGCGATCGCGGTGGGCAATCTGTCCGTGGGCGGGACGGGGAAGACGCCGCTGACGGCATGGATCGCGGCGGAGTGCCGCGCGGCAGGGCGGCGGCCGGGGATTCTGCTGCGCGGCTACGGTCGTGACGAAGTGCTGTTGCACCGGCATCTCGTTTCCGAGGCGATCGTCGTCGCGAACCCCGACCGGGCCGCGGGGGCCGCGCTGGCACGGATGCAGGGCGCGAACGTCCTGGTG
>DASTHG010000173.1:0-5749 GCA_035718325.1 Gemmatimonadales bacterium
CGCTCCTCCTCGCTGGCTTGGCCCTCGCCGGCGCAGCCGTGCGGCTTGTGCTTTCCCCTTCACCGTCGCGGGCGCCGGGAGATGTGCGGCTCCGCTTCGGCGACAGTCCTTCCACGACGGCGCTCCAGGAGGCCGCCCGCAGATCTGCGGAGCTTTCCCGACCGTTGTCTCCCGGTGAGAAGATCGATGTCGACCGTGCCGATGTGATCGCCCTCACACGATTGCCGCACGTCGGTCCGGCCCTCGCCCAGCGCATCGTCGCCTGGCGCGAGCAGCACGGCGCGTTTGGAAACATGGGACGGCTCGACAGCGTGGCGGGGATCGGGCCCAAACTGTTGGACGCCTTGCGACCTTACGTCACATTTTCGGGTGCTCCGCCTTGACACACCGGAGTCCCCCAGTAGTTTAGATCATTCTAATTCAACGAGTTGCGTACGACGACCGCAGCACTCTCCCCCGATAAACTGGGTGACATTCTGGTCCGCGACGGTCTCATCACGTCGGACCAGTTGAAGCGCGCCCTGGCCGAGCAGCGCAGCTCCGGCATGCGGCTCGGCTACACCCTGGTGAAGCTCGGCTTCATCGAAGAAACCGAGATCACCAAGATGCTGGCGCGGCAGTACCGCATGCCGGCCGTCGATCTGTCGCGGTTCGAGGTCGACCCCAAGATCCTGAAGCTGATCACCCCCGATATCGCCAACAAGTACACGGTGCTGCCGCTGAAGCGTGAGGGGCGCACGCTGACGATCGCGATCGCCGACCCCAACAACGTGGCGGCGATCGAGGACATCAAGTTCATCACGCGCTGCGACATCTTCCCGGTGATCGCGGGCGAGTACACGCTGCGCAACGCGATCGACCGTTACTACCAGCAGTCGGACGCCCAGCTGGCGAGCCTCCTCAAGAGCGTCGAAGACGAAGGCACCGACGACCTCGAGGTCGTCGAAGAGCAGATGGACGAGGAGGTCAAGGCCTCCGAGCTCGCCGAGGATGCGCCGGTCGTGAAGCTGATCAACGGCCTCCTGACCGACGCCGTGAAGCGCGGCGCCTCCGACATCCACATCGAGCCGTTCGAACACGAGATGCGGGTGCGCTACCGTGTCGACGGCGCGCTGCAGGAAGTGATGAAGCCGCCGGTCAAGATGCGGGCGGCTCTGACGTCGCGCGTGAAGATCATGGCGCAGCTCAACATCGCCGAGCGCCGCGTACCCCAGGACGGGCGCATCAAGCTGAAGATGGGGCACCGGGTCATCGACTTCCGCGTGTCGACGCTCCCCGTGCTGTTCGGCGAAAAGATCGTGCTCCGAATTCTCGACAAGGGGAATCTGACCTTCGACCTGTCCAAGTTCGGCTTCGAGCCCAAAGCCGAGGCCGATTTGATGAAGGCGATTCTCAATCCCTACGGCATGGTGTTGGTGACCGGGCCCACGGGGTCCGGCAAGACGACGACGCTGTACTCGGCGCTCTCGAAGATCAACACGATCGAAGTGAACATCATGACCGCCGAGGATCCCGTCGAGTACAACCTGATGGGGATCAACCAGGTGCTGGTGCGCAACGAGGTCGGGATGACGTTCGCGGCGGCGCTGAAGGCGTTCCTGCGCCAGGACCCGAACATCATCATGGTGGGCGAGATCCGCGACCTTGAGACGGGGTCGATTGCGATCAAGGCGGCGCTCACCGGCCACCTCGTGTTGTCGACGCTGCACACCAACGATGCCCCCTCGACGATCACGCGCATGATCGACATGGGGATCGAGCCATTCAACGTGGCGAGCGCCGTGAACATCATCGTGGCGCAGCGCCTGGTGCGCCGGATCTGTGTCGACTGCAAGCAGGAGTGGGATTACTCGGACGAAGAGATGCACGCCTTCGGGATCGACCGGGACAAGGGTCCGTTCTTCAAGGGCTCGGGCTGCGATACCTGCAACGGCACGGGCTACAAGGGCCGGCAGGGGCTGTACGAAGTGATGACGATGTCGAGCGCGCTGCGGCGCAACGTGCTGCGCGGAGCCTCGACCGAAGAAATGCAGCAGTGCGCGGTCGAGGAAGGCATGCTGACCCTGCGAATGGACGGAATGGTCAAGGTCAAGCGGGGCGTCACCACCCTGGAAGAGGTCGTGAAGGAAACCGCCGCGTGAAGGAGATCGCGCCATGCCGGTGAACCTTCGAGCGCTGCTCGAGGAAATGATAGAAAAGGACGCCTCCGACCTGCACATCGTCGCCGGAGAGCGTCCCAAGCTGCGCGTGGACGGCGACATCACGAGCGCATCGACCGAAGAGGTCCTTACCCCGAAAGACACCCTGTCGCTGGCGTATTCGGTGCTCACCGAGAACCAGAAGAAGCGGTTCGAGACCGAGAACGAGCTGGACTTCTCCTTCGGGATTCAGAACCTGGCGCGCTTCCGCGGCAACTGCTTCAAGCAGCGCGGCTGCGTCTCGCTCGTGATCCGGCAGATTCCCTTCAACGTCCGCACGTTCGACGAGCTCGGCCTGCCGCCGATCGTCGCGAAACTGGCGGAGCGGCCGCGCGGCCTGGTGCTCGTGACCGGGCCGACCGGCTCGGGCAAGAGCACGACGCTGGCGGCGATGATCGACAAGATCAACAAGGAGCTGAAGGGGCACATCATCACGGTGGAAGACCCGATCGAATTCATCCACCGCCATCAGCAGTGCCTCGTGAATCAGCGCGAAGTGGGAACCGACACCAACAGCTTCGCCGCGGCGCTGAAATACGCGCTACGCCAGGATCCCGACGTCGTGCTGATCGGCGAAATGCGCGATCTCGAGACGACGCAGTCGGCGCTCACCATCGCCGAGACGGGCCACCTCGCGTTCGCCACGCTGCACACCAACTCCGCGGCCGAAACGATCAACCGCATCATCGACATCTTCCCCTCGCACCAGCAGCCCCAGATCCGGGCGCAGCTGGCATTCGTGCTCGAAGGGGTGGTCACGCAAACGCTGCTGCAGAAGGCCAAGGGCCGCGGGCGGGTGATGGCGGCGGAAATCATGGTGTGTACGCCGGCGATCCGGGCGCTGATCCGCGACGATAAGGTGCACCAGATCTACTCGTCGATGCAGGCGGGAAAGAAGCACGGCATGCAGACGCTGAACGACTCGCTGTATCAGCTGTACATGCAGCGCGACGTCGTGAAGGACGAGTGTCTCCGAGTGTCAGGCGATCCCAACGAATTCCTGCGGATGATCGGTGAGGCCCCGGTGGATGAGGGGATGGCATCGGGCCCCCCCACGGCGGGCGGCGCCAAAGTGGCCGCGCGGCGCTAGCGCCCCACCTCGTCGGAGGATGATCAATGCCAATCTTTGAGTATACGGCGCGGAACCTGAAGGGTGACCTGGTCAAGGATCAGGTCGACCTGCCGTCGAAAGACGACGTCGTCGCCCATTTGCGGAAGAACCGCCTGGTGGTAGTGCAGGTGCGGGTGGCGCCCAAGGCGATGTCCATGCCCAAGTTCGGGGGCGGCGTCAAGACGCGCGACGTGGTCGTGTTCACGCGGCAGTTCGCGACGATGATCAACGCCGGATTGCCGTTGGTCCAGGCGCTCGACATCCTGGCGCAACAGACCGAGAACAAGACGCTCTCCGGCGTCACCCGGCAGGTGGTGTACGACGTGGAGAGCGGCCAGACGCTGGCCGACGCGCTGCGCAAACACCCCAAGGCGTTCAGCGACCTGTACGTCAACATGGTGGCGGCCGGCGAAGCGGGCGGTATCCTCGACACCATTCTGCAGCGGCTCGCCCAGTTCCTCGAAAAGAACGACGCCATCATCCGGAAGGTGAAGGGCGCGATGGTCTACCCGGCGGTCATCATGTCGGTCGCCGTGATCGCGGTTGCGGTGCTCCTCATCTTCGTGATCCCGACGTTCCAGAACATGTTCGCGTCGGTGAACCTCGATCTGCCGCTGCCGACCCGCATCGTGATCGGGATGTCGAATGTGCTGAAGGGCTACTGGTGGGCGATCATCGGGGTCATGGTGATCGCCGTGTTCTCCATCAACCGGTACTACAAGACCGCCGCGGGTCGCCTGCAGATCGACGCCCTGATGCTGCGCTTCCCCGTGCTCGGCGACCTGCTGCGCAAGTCGGCGGTGTCCCGCTTCACCCGCACCCTCGGGACGCTGATCTCGTCCGGCGTCTCGATCCTCGACGGCCTCGAGATCACGGCGCGCACCGCCGGCAACATGGTCATCCACAACGCCGTGATGGAGTCGCGCCAGTCGATCGCGGGCGGCGATACCATCTCGGCGCCGCTCCAGCGCTCCAAGGTCTTCCCGCCGATGGTGATCTCGATGATCGCCGTCGGCGAGCAGACCGGCGGGCTCGACGAAATGCTCTCCAAGATCGCCGACTTCTACGACGAGGAAGTGGACGCGGCCGTGGGGACGTTGCTCTCGCTCATGGAGCCGATCATGATCGTCGTGCTCGGCGTGGTCGTCGGCGGCATGGTCGTCGCCATGTACCTCCCGATCTTCGACATGGTGAACGCGGTGCAGTAAGGCCGGTCGCGCGTGAGCCAGAGGATCGTCATCAACGGGCAGGCATACGACAGTCCCGAAGCGATGCCGCCCGCAGTCCGCGAACAGTACGAAGCTGCGCTGCGCCTGGCCGGAGTGTCCGGCCAGGTGCAGGCAAAGATCGTCCAGAGCCAGGTCATCACGATGGTCAACGGCAAGGTCGTCTCCGCGCCGTCCGACCTCTCTCCCGAAACACGGGCGGAGCTCGAGCGGCTCCGGACTACCGCCGCCGCCCCCGGCGTCCACACAACCATCACGATCAACGGAGCGAAGTACGCCTCGCGGGACGAAATGCCCGAGGACGTGCGCGCCCAGTACGACCGCGCCTTGGCCGCCCTCTCGAGCGCCGGCACAGCCGGCAAAGTGGAGGCGGCGGCGCTGCGCCAGCTGCTTCCTGTCGGCTCCGACGCCAACCAACGCCGCCAACCCTCGTGGCGGGTAATCGGGTGGCTGATTATCGCTGCACTGGCCGTGTTCTATTTCTTGACTCGCTCCCACCCCTCCTGAGCCAGCAGACGGACTCGGTCTTGCATTTTGCGAGACTGAACCCAATAGTTATCGGCCCCGAGCCGGTCTCGAAGGCCTCGTAACGTCAGAGGTTGGATGCGCTGGCTGAGCAGGTCCCCCAAGGCGTCCGTGATGCCGTCGCCCCGCAGTCTCCTGCGGCTGGTCTATCTGTGGCGCTTCTCCGTCGCCATCGCGATCTATTTGAGCGCCGCCTTCCGGGTCCAGGTGACGGCACCGCTCAACATCCTGGTTACGTCGATCCTGCTGGTCGCCACCCTCATCTTCACCGGCGCTTCGTACTGGCACACCCACGTCCGCGACCGGCCTGCCGGGCGGACGTTCCTCTACTTGCAGGCGGTGTTCGACGTCGCCCTGGTGACCGCCGTCGTGCACGTGACCGGCGGGCCGGAGAGCGACTTCCAGAGCCTGTACGTCCCCGTCATCGCGGTCACCGCAGTGCTGATGCCGCCGGGCGGAACGGCGTTGATCACCGTGCTGGCCGGGCTCGCCTACCTCGCGGACCTGCTGTTCGGCCACTCGCTCCCGGTGAGCGGGACGGTGTGGATCCAGCTGGCGCTCTTCGCCCTCGTGGCCGCGGTGCCCGCCTACTTCGCGAGCCGCATCAAGGTGATGACGGCGGAGCACGAGGCGCTGGCGGGCGAGCTGCGCCAGGCCCGGCTCGAAGCGAGCGACGTCCTGCACAACCT
>DASTHG010000174.1:0-3113 GCA_035718325.1 Gemmatimonadales bacterium
AGCCGCGTCTTGATCGAAGCGAAGACTTTTTCGAAGTCGGCGTGCTCCTTGTCCATCAGGGATACGAAGAACATGCGCGGCACTCGGGCGTGTTCGCAGTAGTCCCAGACTTTCTCGGTACCGACCTCGACGCCGGCCGTCGCCGACACGACCACCACGGCGCCGTCCGCCGCCCACACCCCCGCCAGCGCGTCGCCGGTGAAGTCGAGATACCCCGGCGTATCGATCAGGTTGAGCTTCGTATCCATCCACTCGGCGACGGCGAGGGCCAGGTTGATGGAGTATTTGCGCTCGATTTCGTCTGCGGTGTAATCGGTGAGGGCGGTGCCGTCTTTCACGGACCCATGTCGTTTGCTGGTGCCGGCCACGAACGCGAGGGCATCGACGAGGGACGTTTTGCCGCTCGCGCCGTGGCCCACGACGGCCACGTTGCGGATCTCGCCTGTCTTGTAGATGCGCATACGCGCACACACTCCTGCCGAGGGGACAGAGAATATGGACGGCGAGCAAACAGACGGCTAGGACAGACCATACTAGACGCACAGACGTACCGCGGGAGAACAGTCTGAGGAAATAGGTCTACCTAATCTCTGTTACCTGTTCCCCGCCGTACGTCTGTGCGTCTAGCAGTGCTTGTCCCAGCCATGTCTCCCGACCCCATGCCCGTATTGTCGATTACGGCTGTGCGTCTGCCTGACCGTCTGGGCGTCCAGGCTTTGGGACTCCCAGCGAAGCAGCCCATCCCAGCAGCATCGCTCCTCCCGCCACCAGAAACGCCGCCATCGGCGACGCCCGGTCGTACACCACCCCGATCGCAAACGGCCCCGAGAAGCGCCCCAGGGCGCCGAGCGATTGCGCCACACCCAGTACCGTCCCCTGCTCGTTCGCGGCGGCGAAGGTGGAGACGAGTCCGGTGGCGGAGGGGGCCATGATGCTGTTGGAGAATGCGAGGACCACAGTCCAGGCGTACAGTGCTGCCGAATGGGCGAGGAACGGCACGACGCCGATGGAGATCGCCATGCCGAGCATGCCCGTGATGAGGAGCCGCCGGTCGCTCACGAAGCGCGTGAGGACGCGAAACAGCCCGCCCTGCACGGCCGCGGCGACGATGCCCACGAGCACGAAGAAGTTCCCCAGATCCTGTTCGTGCCACCCGAGTGTCGCGGTCGCCCAGAGGGGGAGCGCCACCGTGTACGCGGCGAACGCAAACGGGGCGATTGCCCATACGAGCATGAGTGGCCGTAGCTCCGGATGCGCGAGTGCGTCGGCCATGTGCCCGAACGGCCAGATGTCGCGGGCGGCGCGATGTTCCACCCGCAACGATTCCGGCAGGATGAAGTACGCGGAGGCGAAATTCGCGATCGACAGCGCTACGGCAACGAGGCCGGGGGCGGTGTGACCGCCCAGGCGCGCTGCAAGGCCGCCGATACCGGGGCCGAAGATGAACCCCAGCCCGAAGGCCATGCCGATCACCCCCATCCCCTTCGAACGGTCCTCCGCGGTGGTGATGTCGGCGACGTAGGCCTGAGCGGCCGAGATGTTTCCGCCGGCGAAGCCCGAGACGAGCCGCGCGACGAGCAGGAGCACGAACGACGGCGCGAACGCGAACAGCAAATAGCCCGCCGCGTTGAGCAGCATCGTCGCCAGCAGAATGGGCCGCCGGCCCACCCGATCGGACAGGCGGCCGAGCAATGCGGTCGACACGAACTGCATCAGCGAGAACGCGCCGATCAGCGCGCCGTAGCCCATGCCATGAGCCCCGAAGCGCGCCGAATAGAACGGGAGAATCGGTATCACGATTCCGAAGCCGAGCAGGTCGATGAAGATCGTGAACCAGATGATCGCCAGGCGTGGACGGGAGGCGGGCATGGTCGGGATAATCTACTGGGCGTACGTTACCCGAGCCCTCACCCTCCGGGAGCACGTATGAGCACCTGGCACCGCATCGGCACGAAGGACGAAGTGACCGCCCGCGTGCCGTTTGCCGTGAAACTCGACCGTCACACCATCGCGGTCTTCTTCTACGACGGCAGTTTCCGGGCCATCTCCGGCACCTGCAACCACCAGGGCGGCCCGCTCAGCCAGGGGCGACTCCACGGCGAGTACGTGATGTGCCCGTGGCACGCCTGGGAATACAGTGTCCTCACGGGCAAGGGCCCTCCGGGATTCGAAGGAGATGCCGCGGCGGTGTTCGCCGTCGAGGAGCGGCCCGACGGCGTGTACGTGCAGACCCCTCCGGTGTCGCCGCGCATCCTCGCCAAGCACGAGCCCCATCCCCTGCTCCACCCGGCGCCGAAGCCCGCCGGCGCCCCGCCCCGCGTGCTCGGGATCTCGACCACGGCGATGGACGATTCCAACCCGCGCTTCTCCACGTCGGACGCGCTGCTCGAGCATGCGATGCGGTTCGCCAAAGAGACCTTGCACGCCGACACGCAGACGATCCGGCTGCGCGACCTGAAGTTCCGTCCGTGCGAGGGGAACTACTCCAAGGCGTCGCACGCCTGCACCTGGCCATGCGCCATCACCGAGCGCGATCCCGAGGACCAGCTGACGGCGGTGTACGAGGGGCTCGTGAACTGGAGCGACGTCGTTCTGATCTCCACGCCGATCCGCTGGGGCAACGCGTCGTCGCTCTATTACAAGATGGCGGAGCGGCTGAATTGCGTGCAGAACCAGGTCACGATCAAGAACAAGGTCCTGATCCGGAACAAAGTCGCGGCGTTCATCATTACGGGTGGGCAGGACAACATCCAGGGCGTCGCGGGCTCGTTGTTCACTTTTTGGTCCGAGCTCGGCTTCATGTTCCCGCCGTTCCCGTTCATTGCCCATTCCCGCGGATGGGACGCCGAGGACATGGAGAACAACGTGCGGCAGGTGCAGATGAGCGACGCGCTGGCGGAAGCGTCGCGCGAGCTGGCGGGCCGCGCGGTGGAGCTTTGGAAGATCCTGGACGAACACAAGAAAGAGCTCGACCGGCCCATGGAGCGCGCCGGACGCAAGGCCAACACGATTCCGATGCCGGAAGAGGCGACGGTATGAGTCGACGCATGGAGATCGCGAAGGCGTACGAGAAGGCACTTTTCGCGGGCGACCGGCCGGGTGTCGGCGGCCAC
>DASTHG010000175.1:0-6730 GCA_035718325.1 Gemmatimonadales bacterium
GCGTCCCACCGACGTCACCCGAGGGTCGTTGGGACGCGCCCAGACCTGCTCCGTCTTGGGCTGCACGTGCATGGTCCGGAACTTGTAAATCCGGAAGGGCTTCCCGCCCAGATCGAGCTGCCGTCGACCGTTGCCTGCGCCTTTGACCGGGTCGCGGCGGTCGAGACCAACACGGGTCTGCACGAACACCACCGGGCCGCGCGACGTCAGCTTGATCAACGTCGCGACGACGAACATGACTGGAGCTGCCACCACGATCCCGATCATCGCCACGAACACGTTCAGCGCCCTCCGGGTGCCCTCGGTGCGCGGCTCGGACGGACCGAGCCCGCGGACCAGAGCGATCGGTGGACGCACAGTAAACGTGTCAGCGGCGAGGTTCGAAGCGGTCATTCGGGCGACTGTCCCGGTTCGAGTGGTGACTGCGAGCTAACGGGGCCTGTCGGCCCCCCGTGGCGTCCACAAGCAAGGGTCGTGCGCACGCGTGCCATTCTGTGTGCCATACGGAAGTGCTTGTAGATATTGGAGTTACAAAATCGTTACGAAGTCGACGTGGAACGGTGATGAATCCGCTCTGCAGCGCCGCTCCGGTAGTTGTGGGGAGGTTGCTACAAGAGTTCTTCACACATGGGGTGTAAGTCGATAAAAACCAAAGGGGGAGCGCCAGGCTCCCCCCAGGTCACGACGTGGGTGGACGGAGGCTTAGTCCGGAGCCGTCGCGAGCAGATTGCGCTCCAGGCCATGGCGCTCCATCAGACGGTACAACGTCGTCCGATCGACGCCGGCGATGCGCGCCGCCTTCGACATGTTGCCGCCCGCCTGCTGCACGAGACGCGTCAGGTAGCGGCGCTCGAAGGCGGAGAGCAGACGCTCGCGGGCCGCGTGGTAGCTCTCCCCCGGAGGTCCTTCGATATCCAGACCGGCGGCAGGCTCGGCGGCCGTCACCTCGGCCGTGGCGCCCTTCTGGTCACCAATGAAGGGGATGTCTTCCGGCTGGACGTCGGCGCCCGGCTCGAGCAGGACGACGGCGTGCTCGACCACGTTCTGCAGCTCGCGGACGTTGCCGGGCCAGGAATGCGTCGCCAGCGAACGGATCGCCGCCGGCGTCCACGTCGGGAGCGGCTGGCTCGCGTCGCGATGGCGCTTCCAGTAGTACGACAGGAAGTGGTTGGCGAGCAGCGGAATGTCCTCCGGGCGCGACCGCAGCGGCGGCATGTGAATCGGCACCACGCGCAACCGGTAGTACAGATCCTCGCGCAGGGCGCCGGAGGCGACGGCTTCGTCCGGATCGATGTTGGTCGCGGCGATGAATCGCACGTTCACGACGGCGTCGGTCGTTTCGCTGCCGACGCGCCGCACGACGCCGTCCTGGATCACGCGCAGCAGCTTGGCCTGGATCGGCTTCGGCATTTCGATCAGCTCGTCCAGGAACATCGTGCCGCCGTTGGCGGTCTCGAGCAGGCCGGGTTTGTCGCGCACCGCGCCGGTAAAGGCCCCCTTCACGTGCCCGAACATTTCTGATTCGAGCAGTGCCTCGGGGAGCGCCGCGCAATTGATCGCGACCAGCGGACGGCTGGAGCGGCGGCTGTAATGATGAATGAATTGCGCGATCAACTCTTTGCCCGAGCCGCTTTCACCGGTGATGAACACCGAGGCGTCGGTGGCCGCGACTTTGCGGGCCAGAGCGATGATCTTGCGGAAGGCCGGGGCACTGCCCAGGACGTTGAACTTGTCGGTTTCGCCTTCGGTCTTTTCGAGCTGGGCCTGCTGCTTTTGCGACTCGCGCGCCACCACCACGGCGTGAGCCGCCCGTCCGATCAGGATCTGGAGGTGCGTGGCGGAGAACGGCTTGGGGAGATAGTCCCAGGCTCCCGTGCGCAGCGCCTCGAGGCTCGAGTCGACGCTCGGGTTGCCGGTCATCACGATCACGATCGTTTCGGGGTGCGTCGCGAGCGCCGCGCGCAACAGCTCCATCCCGGGAACCTGGCTCATGTACAGATCGACGAGGACGATGTCGAACGCCCGCCGCTTGATGGTCTCGAGCGCCTTGTCGCCGCGCGAGCAGATGGTGACGTTGTAGCCCTCGGCCTCGAGATATGACGCGCAGCTCTCGCGCATGACGCGCTCGTCGTCGACCACGAGAATGCTGAGGCTGGCGCGGGCCCGCGGATCTACCTGGACCAGCTTGGAAACGTCACGACTGAGTGTCGGGTCGGTGGTGTTAACGGACACGGGGCCTGGTTCCCTCGTCGCAAGAGTCCATCGTCGCGACGCCGCTGCGTCGCACATGTCAGGTGTCGGCAATGCAGGGATCGGGCCTGCTAGCACCGCGTGCTGCAGACGGTTGGGACGCCCCAACCTACGGTTGCCACGGTGCAACAAAACCGTTGTAAAGTGGCGTCACTCTGTTGCAGATTTGCAACAATCTGTGGCGTTCCGCAAGGGGACGGTTGGTCCGTCGAGAGCACTCGGAGACGGCCAGAAACCGCATAACAACTGGTGTAACGGGACGGTCTGGACCTTGCAACAACTGCACCCTGGCTTAGCGTATAGCCGCTTCAGAATTCAATGATGTTCCTTGTGGCACGGGGGCTCTGGCGAGGTCCCTGGCCCTTCCGTTTGAGGTCTCGACCCGATGCCGAACGATTTGCCGGTTCTTCCCCCGGTTCCGCAGCCGGTGCCGCAGTCCACGGCGCTGCAGGCCAGTCAGGGCCTTCCCGCGCCGACGCTCTACGGCGACGCGCAGCTGCCCGGTGGCGGTCCCGATTGGCGCCGGATTCTCGCATCGGTCATGCGATTCAAGTGGCTGGTGCTGGGGGTGGTCGTCGCCGGCACCGCAGCGGGGTGGGGCCTCTCCAAGTTTCTCTTCAAACCGATGTACGATGCGCGCGCGACGGTGTGGGTCGACGTCGTGCAGCCAGGCAGCCATACGACCGGTGGGTTCAACGATCCGAGCCAGCTGCCGATCTCGACCGGCTGGACGGATCTCCTCACCTCCGACGTCGTGATGGACTGGGTGGTACGGGAGAACCGTCTGTATCTCGACTGGGAGCAGGCCGGGGATTCCGCGCTGTTTGGAAGGAACTTCGACATTCCGAATACCGGCCGGTTCCGCGCCGGGGCGTACACCCTCAAAGTCGATAGTACCGGCACACACTATACGCTGATCGACTCCGATGGCGACAAGGCCGAGACCGGCGTGGTCGGAGATTCGATCGGCCGTACGCAAGGGTGGCTCTGGCACCCGGCGAAGGAGGCATTGCCCAAGGGGCACGTCGTGAATTTCAACGTCGCCCCGCCGCATGAAACGGCGCTGTCGCTCGCCGCGTCGCTGTCGGTGCGCACGGATGAAGACGGCAATTTCATTCGCCTCGATCTCAAGGATCAGAACGCGGAATTCGCCGCGACGACGCTCAACGCGATCATCGAGCGGTTCGTGGCGCAAGCCGCCGACATGAAGCGGGAAAAGGTGCAGCGGCTGAAGACGATCTTGAACGACCAGGTCAACCGCGCGCGCGCCAAGCTGACCGCCGCGGAGCAGGCGCTGGCCGCGTTCCGGACCCGTTCGGGGACGATCCTCGCGCTGACGGGACCGGGCGGCGTGCCCGACTCCCACGATCCATCCACCAATGTGTTCTTCAATCAGCAGGTCAGCCTGGAGCAGTACCAGGAAGACCAGAAGGTCATCCAGCGCGCGCTGCAACAGTCCGATTCCGGCATCAACGCCGAGGAATTGGAGAACGTCCCGGCGGTGCAGCGCTCCACGGAGCTGATTGCGGCGCTGCGCGAGTTGACGGCGCGGGAAGCGGATCTGCGCACCTTGCGCTATCGCTATACCGACGAGCAGCCCTCCGTGAAGCGGTTGATCGGGGAGATCGACGAGCTCAAGAAGCGCACGATACCGGCTCTGGCCCAGGCCCTCAACGCGACCCTGGGCGTGCAGATCAACGACCTGCAGCGCCGCGTGGCCAACGGATCCACGGCCATCAACGGCATCCCGGCGATCGCAATCCAGGATGCGCGGCTGAACCTCGAGGTCCAGTCGGCGACGACATCGTTGCAGCTGCTGCAGCAGAACTACGACCAGGTCAACATCGCCGATGCGACGACGCTGCCGGACGTCAAGATTCTCGACCCGGCCGTGGAGCCGAAGCGCCCCGTCGGCAGTCTCGCGCCGGTCCTGATTGCGCTCGCCTTCCTTGGCAGCCTCGGGGCAGGGGTTGTCGGGGCGGTGTTGCTCGACAAGACCGACACGCGGTTCCGCTATCCCGAGCAGGTTTCGATGGACATGGGGCTCACCATCCTCGGCGTCGTGCCGCGGGTGAGCCGCGAGAACGGCAATGGACGCAACGCACCGCAAGTCATCGAGGCGCTGCGTTCCATCCGCCTCGGCGTGCAGAACGCCTATGGCACCGGTCCGATGGTGCTGACGATCACGAGCCCGGGCTCGAGCGACGGCAAGTCGTTCATCACCTCGAACCTCGGCCTCGCGTTCGCCGATGCCGGGTTGCGCACCATCGTGATCGACGGCGACATCCGCCGCGGTCTCTTGCATCGCGTGTTGAACGCCAAGCGCAAGCCCGGATTGATCGATCATCTGAGCGGCAACGCGGGACGCGAAGAGATCATTCAGAAGACCGACTTCCCGCAGCTCAGCTTCATCGGGTGCGGCCAGCGTACCCCCAACGGGCCGGAGCTGCTCAGCTCCCCCGCCATGGCGCAGCTGATCACGTCGCTGCGCGCCCGCTTCGACGTCATCCTCGTCGACTCGGCTCCCATGGCCGCCGGGGTCGATCCCTACGTGCTCGGAACCCTGACCGGCAATCTGTTGCTGGTGATGCGCACAGGCGTCACCGATCGCGAGCTGGCCCAGGCCAAGATCGACCTGCTCGACCGCCTGCCGGTGCGCGTGCTCGGCGCCGTCTTGAACGATGTCGAGGCCGGAGGCGCTTACCGCTACTACGCTTACTACCTCGCCGGCTACGAAGTCGCCGAGGAAGACGCCGAAAAGAAACTCGTCCGTCCCGGGTGAGTCGCAACGGGGTACAAGCCTGCCGTGGCGGCCCCAAACTTGAAGTATCGGGCGTTTCGTTGGTACGAAACGCTGGCCACGACGGGTTTCGGAGGACCTAGACCAAGATGTGTGGCATCGTCGGATATAGCGGCACGCGGGACGCGGCGCCGATCTTGATCGAAGGGCTGCACCGGCTGGAATACCGCGGCTACGATTCCGCGGGAGTCGCGGTGCAGAACGGGACTGGCGTCGTGCTGCGCAAGCTGGCCGGTCGCGTCACGCGGCTGCACCAGCTGCTCGACGCCGAACCGGTGCGCGGGCAGAGCGGCATCGCCCATACGCGCTGGGCCACGCACGGCGCGCCCACGCGCACCAACGCCCACCCCCACACCGACTGCACCGGCGCGATCGCGCTGGTCCACAACGGCATCATCGAGAACGCCGACGCCCTGCGGAAGAAGCTGCAGGAAGACGGGCACGAGTTCGGCACCGAGACCGACACCGAGACGCTGGCGCACCTCATCGAGGAAGCGCCGGGCGATACGCTCGAGGATCGCGTCATCGCCGCGCTCGCCCACGTCGAGGGCACGTACGGACTCGCCGTGATCTCTTCGGCGGAGCCCGGCAAGATCGTGGTGGCCCGCAAGGGCTCACCCGTGCTGCTGGGTATCGGCGACAAAGAGTTCTTCGTCGCTTCCGACGCTTCGGCGATTCTCGAGCACACGCGCCAGGTCGTCTACCTCGACGACGGCGACATCGCCGTGGTGACGCCGGAGGGCTATCGCGTTCTCGATCTCGAGCAACGCGACCAGGAACGCGCCGTCAGCGACATCGAGTGGGACCTCGCCGCCATCGAGCTGGGTGGCTACCCCCACTTCATGCTCAAGGAGATCTACGAGCAGCCCGAGACGGTCACGGCGACGCTGCGCGGCCGCCTGCTGTTCGACGAGGGCACGGCTCGGTTGAACGGACTGAACCTCACCCCGGAAGATTGTGCCGCGATTCAGCGCATTCTCGTCGTGGCCTGCGGCACCTCCTGGCACTCGGGGCTCGTGGGCCGGTACGCGCTGGAAGAACTGGCCGGCATCCCGGTCGACGTCGAATACGCCTCCGAATACCGCTACCGCCCGCACCTCCATCAGCCGGGCACGCTGGCGATCGCCATCTCGCAGTCGGGCGAGACGGCCGACACCCTCGAAGCGATGCGCGCAGCCCGGGCGGCCGGGTGCCGGGTGGTGGGGATCGTGAACGTGGTGGGCAGCACGATCGCGCGTGAGTCGGACGGCGGCATCTATCTGCATGCCGGTCCCGAGATCGGCGTGGCGTCCACCAAGGCGTTCACCTCGCAGATCACGGCCTTGCTGCTGCTCGGATTGTATCTGGGGCGGCAGCGCGGCGCGCTGTCCGAAGCCCAGGGGCGCGAGTTCGCCACTCATCTGTCGAATCTCCCCGAGCTCGTGAAGCGGACGCTCGAGCTGTCGGCCGGCCTGGCGGACATCGCCAAGAGCTACGGTGAAGCGCGCAACGCGCTATATCTGGGCCGCGGCGTGAACTTCCCGGTGGCGCTGGAAGGCGCGTTGAAGCTGAAGGAGATCAGCTACATCCACGCCGAGGGGTATCCGGCGGCCGAGATGAAGCACGGTCCGCTCGCGCTGGTGGATGCGGAGATGCCCGTTGTCATCCTGGCCCCCCGCGACCGGGTGTATCCCAAGGTCC
>DASTHG010000176.1:0-8254 GCA_035718325.1 Gemmatimonadales bacterium
CGACGTGAGCGTCGCGGTGTGCGGCGGCGGCCATATCTCCAACGCCGGGGACGGCGACGGCTACGACGCCGACCCGACGATGCCCGCCGATTACGGCTACGACGAAAAGAACAGCTGCGTGAAAGGGCTGACGACGTCCGGAGATCACGGGCTGCACGTCGCCGGCACGATCGGCGCGGTCGGCGGCGATGGCGTCGGTACGAGCGGAATCGACTGGTCGGTGCGGATCCGGCCGGTGCGCGTGATCGGCGTCGGCGGCAGCGGCTCGTTCTACGACATCGCGCAGGGGATTCTCTACGCGGCGGGGCTCCCCGCCGACAACGGCAAGGGCGGCACGGTGCAAGCGCCGAGTGCGGCGCGGGTGATCAATGTGAGCCTGGGCGGCCCCTCGGGGAGCAGCGCGCTGCACAATGCCGTGATCGCGGCGACGAACGCCGGGTCGCTCGTGATCGCCGCGGCCGGCAACGACGGCAGCACGACGGCGCTCTATCCCGCCGCCTACCCCGAAGCGCTGGCGGTCTCCGCGGTCGGCCCCGATGGCCAGCTGGCGAGTTACTCGACGCACGGGTCGGCGATCGACATCGCCGCTCCGGGCGGCGACGTCACCGACGGCGGCGGGAGCTACGGCGTGATGTCGTCGGTGTGGAACTTCGTCACCAATGCGCCCGCCTACGACTCGTGGGACGGGACGTCGATGGCGACGCCGCACGTCACCGGCGTGGCCGCGCTGCTGCTCGCGCAGAACCCGTCCCTCACGGCGGCGCAGCTGCGCTCGCGGCTCACGACCTGGGCCGTGGATGCGGGCCCCACGGGACCCGATAACCTCTATGGCGCCGGAATCGTCAATGCACGCAACAGTCTGACCCAGAGCTTCGCGCCGCCGTCCCAGCTGTACGCCCTCCTGTATGACGCGACGACGGGGAGACTCGTGGCACAGGTCCCTACCGCGAACGGGACCTACAGCTTCAGCGGGCTCGATGACGGGAGCTACCTGGTGTACGGCGGGGCCGACGAAAACGGCGACGGGCAGGTCGCCGTCGCGGGGCGGCCGTGGGGGACCCTGGGCGGCACCGCGACGCCGACGCCCGTCACGGTGAACGGCGCGGGGACCTACGGGGCGTCGTTCGCCGTCGCGCAGCCCGTCGAGCTCGAGCCCAACAACACGATCGCGCAGGCGAATCCGCTCGCGATGCCGGGGACGCTGACCGGGACACTGAGCACGGCGTCGGATGTGGATGTCGTGCGCGTGCAGATCGCGCAACCTGGGACCTATACGTTCGAGACCGCGGCGCAGAACGGGGCCTGCGGCTTCGCGCTCGAGGCGAACACGGAGCTGGCGCTCGAAGACGCCAGCGGCGGCGTGATCGCGTCCAACGACGACATCAATGCGGCGGCGTTGAACTATTGCTCGCGCATCACCGCCACGCTGGCCCCTGGGGTCTACTACGCGGCGGTGACGGGGTGGACGGCGGGGCGCTACCGGCTCACGGCGCGGATGGGCGGCTAGCCCACGCCCAAACGGGCCCTAGTTCTTTGCGCAGCAGACGCCATTGCACGTCCCCCACGTCCCCTGATCGGCAGGGTTCCAGGTAAAGCGCGCCTGCGGCTGAAGGTTTCGGTAGAACTTGTGCATTCTGGGTCCAAATCCATTCACCGTCAGATCGGAGGACGTGCGACTTACGATATGCCCGCGGGGGTCAACGGTGATGAAAACGGACCGGCCCGTCGTAACTGTGTCCCCAGGATTCAACTGCACCCACCAGTATGTCGTTGTACCGGCGCGGAGTCCCAATTTCGGGTAGGGCTGTGCCCCGATACTCTCGACTTGCATCCGAGCGATGACCTTCCCTCGAAGGCGAAGGTCTGCCACTGAGCCATCGTTGGAGTGCGATTCAGGCTGAATCGTCGCGACCGGACCATAGCGCGCGGAATCCGGATACCGACCGAGCAACAACCCCTCTCGATCACCGGACTCACGGTCCTCCACAAATGTGAGTTTCCGTATGTACGCAGCAAAGGTGGTGTCGCTGACGGAATCGATATTGCCCGACAACGTCGGGGTTTCCTCCACCTGCTGCAGCTTCGCGGCGCACGCTCCCTGAAACGCCGATACTGCGCCGAGCAACGCCGTCACGGTCAACGCCGTCAAGCGCTTCTCCATACCCCCTCCTCCGCTGCGGATGCCATGGTTTGTCAACGGGAACCCCGCGCACTTGAAAGCGTGCGCATGCTGTCAACGACAGACTGGAATTCGGCATCCGCTCCCGACCACAGCGAAACGACAGCGGATCCCCACTTGGCGGCCGTCGCCCGGTCTCCGAGCGCAGCAGCGAGTCGCGCCCGCAGCACCATCGCGCGTACCAGATTGCTCGGCAGTGTGATCCAGGCCAGCGTGTACGGATCGAGATTCAACATCCCTTCCAACGCAATGTCCAGAACTCGAACCGCGGACGTTGTGTCTCCCATGCTCGTGTAGAGGGATGCCTCCATGAACGTGCCGTCGATGCTGAGACTCGAGGCGCGCCACTCCCGGCGTGCGGTCCAGAGGCTATCGAGGATCGCTCGTGCCGCCGAGACGTCCCCTCTGGCCGCGAAGTACTGTGCGCGCAGCAGGTAATTGCGGCCGGAATGTTCCCGGTGACGGTCCGTAATGCCATAGTCAGAAAACGCCTCCGCTGCGGCGAAGTCCAGAGTCGCCGACCGCGTCTGCTCGCGACGCTCAGGTAATACGTAGGTGTCGATCCGCGCCTCGACGCGACGATGTAATGCCACGATGCTGTCCCGCGGCCGCCCCGCAGATGCGTACACGAGCAGCATCCAGGCCGGGTCCATTACCGGCCGGCCCTCCTTGACGGTGAATTCCATTATGGAATCCGCAAACCCGGTCGGTGCCAAGCGCGCTGCCTGGTGGGCATGCCCCAGGAGCAGCGCGGGGCCTGTGAGCAGCGCGGCGAACTCGGGACGTGAATCGGTTATGTCGGACAGCTCTGAATCGAGGATCGCTCGTGCTCTTGCGAAGTCCTCGAGCTTGAGGCGCAGCCGGGCCTCCATAACGGCGAGACGCAATGCTTGTGTCGAGTCGTGGGTCAGTTGCCGGGAGAGACGAACGGCATCCAACGCCGAGCGACGTGCCGAGCCGGCCGGAGCCACTGCTTGGAGCATCTCCAGGACCAGTGCGTGAGTCTCCAGGACCGCGGGGCTCGCCGGAAACGCCTGGATCCATGCATCGGTGAGATCGTGCAGCGTTTGCCGATTGCGACGCACCGCTTCTGCCGTCGAGGAGGGGAAAACGCTCAAATCGCTCAAAGCTCGGTCGAGCGGATACGGGACGAAGGCCAGGGTATCATGGTTGAGCGACGCAAAGGCGCCGAAGCGCGTTGTATCTGGCGACGCGGCGAAGCCTTCCCGGAAGTAGTTGGTTTCGGTCAGCAGCAGGTGCGTGAGTCGAGCGAACGCCTGGTCGCCGAAGGCTTGAAACGACGAGGGCACGAGCCGCAAGGCACGCGCGTACGCATCCGCTCCCGCTCGGTAACTAGACCGGAATCGCCATTGCGACGAACTGCCGGGATCCCGCAGCACGAGCGAATCGCGATACCGGCACTCTCCGAGCCCGAACCAGCCGATGAAATCGGTCGTATCCCGAGTCACGATCTGCCGGTACGCATCGCAGGCCTGGGGGAAGCGCGCTTCCGCGAGGGCCAGGAGCCCCGCCACCATCGAGCGCTCTTTCGGTCCGAGAGCCGCTCCGCCCGCTTCGGCGATCGCGGCGGTACGCCTCCAGGCGTCGAAGGGCTGGCCCAACCAATCTTGCACCTGAGCCAACCACAGCGCTGCGTCGGGATACTGTGGATCGATCGCGAGGGCGCTCTGGAACGCTTGCTCGGCGGTTTCCAGTTTCCAGCGCTTCAGTGCCGCCTGCCCATCGGCAAACGCCAGCCACGCGTCGCGCCGATGCGTCCCGATTGCATTCCTATTCGACTGCTGAGACACCCCCAGCAGCGAGTCCGCCAGCGCGGCGAACTTTTCTCCCGCATCTGAGAGGTCGCGAGCGACTTTGATCGTATACGCGCGTTGCGGAAGTCCGCTCCGGACATCGTACAGCGCTGCGCTCACGGCGTTCGAGTCCCCGAGTTCCCACACAGTCCCCCACACCAGCCAGCCGGAATGACGTTGCTTCGCCAGATCTAGGCTGCTCTCCAAGGTCGGATCAGCAAAGTCGTGTCGCGCCCGGTAGTCATTCACCAGCTGCTCACTTACGACTGTCACGTCCTCCCACCGGCTGAACGCCGTTTGGAGGAGGAGCTCGCACTTGTCCCCGTCCAACGCCTTCGTCGCGAGGCCTCGATGACCGAAGGGGACAAGCGTGTATAAGGACGGATTCAGAACTGCACCCGCCATCTTCGGTCGCAACAGCAATACCAGCGCACCGGCCATGACGATTGCGGCGGCTCCGACACCGATACGCCGGCGCCGCTTCGCCGCGACGCTCCGTGGCGTCCAGATCTCTCCAGGAGACCGCAGCGCCTCTAACGCGTCCGCCGCCGTGCCGAACCGCTCTCTGCGATCTTCGGCCAGCAGGCGAGCGACGACTCCCGCCACCTCGGGCGATACTGATGGACGGAGCACCGACAACTCCGCCAGCCGGTCACGCGGCTGCAGCGGACCCGAGCTCGGGCCCTCCGGGGGCGTTACCGAAATTGGGGGCCGGCCCGCCAGCATTTCGAAGAGCACGCACCCCAGGCTGTACAGATCGCTGCGACCGTCGACGTCGCGCGCGCCCGCTGCCTGTTCTGGGCTCATGTAATCGGGCGTCCCCACCGCGATCCCCGGTCCGGTTTTGTCCCCCGCAGCGCTGATGGCCCGCGCGATGCCGAAATCCGTCACGACCGCGTGACCCGACTCCATGAGAATGTTTTCGGGCTTGATGTCACGGTGCACCACACCGGCGCGGTGTGCGTAGTCCAACGCATCCGCGATTTCGCGCGCGATCTCCAGCGCCTCGACAAGCGGCAGCTGCCCCTTCTGCTCCAGGCGGTCACGCAACGATTCGCCGGGGACGTAAGGCATCGTGTAGTAGAGCAGGCCGTCGGCGTCACCCGACTGATGCAGCGGCAAGATGTGAGGGTGGGAGAGTCCGGCCGCGAGCCGGATCTCCTGCAGAAACCGTTCGGGGCCGAGCGTGGCCGCCAGCTCGGGGCGCAGCACCTTCAGCGCCACGTCGCGTTCGTTACGGAGGTCGCGCGCGAGGTAGACGATCGCCATGCCGCCGCGCCCGATCTCACGGCCGATGGTGTAGTGACCCACCAGCGCCCCTTCGAGGCGATTGCGCAGCTCGGTCATTTGCCTGCGACGCTCCGCGTAGCGGTGCGAATATGGGAAAGTTTGAGCGTACCGTGCCACGCGCGCCTCCGCCAGCAGTGCACGACGCTCGGCGTCCTCCCGCCGAACGACGCAATCTGCCTCCCCGTAGTCAATTCTCGGACAATCCCCAACCCCTTGGCTTGGCGCAGCTTGCCAGCTAGCTTGGGAGGCTCCCGATGGCGGACTTTACGTTTTCCCGGGGTCAATTGCTGCTCCTCGCCGGCACGGCCAACCGGCCGCTGGCTGAGGAGATGGCGCAGCAATTGAATCAACCGTTGTGCGCGGTGACCCTGCGCCATTTCGCCGACGGCGAGCTGTTCGTGAAAATCGACGAGAACGTCCGCGGGCGCGACGTGTTCATCATTCAGTCGACGAACCCGCCGGCGGAGAACTATCTCGAGCTGTTGCTGTTGATCGACGCGGCGCGGCGGGCGAGCGCGGCGCGCATTACGGCGGTGCTGCCCTACTTCGGCTATGCGCGCCAGGACCGCAAGGACCAGCCGCGTGTCGCGGTGAGCGCCAAGCTGATGGCGAATCTGATCACGCACGCGGGCGCCGACCGCGTGCTGGGAATGGACTTCCACTCCCATCAGGTGCAGGGCTTCTGGGACATCCCGGTGGACCATCTGTACGCGGCGCCGGTGTTCGTGTCGCACTACCGGCAGAAGCAGCTCAAGGATCCGGTGGTGGTGGCGCCCGACGTGGGATCGGCGAAGATGGCGCGCGGCTTTGCGAAGCGACTCAACGCGTCGCTCGCCATCATCGACAAGCGGCGGCCGTCGGCGAACATCGCGGAAGTGGTGAACGTGGTCGGCGAGGTCGAGGGTTCGGACTGCCTCATCCCCGACGACATGATCGATACGGCGGGGACGATCACCGAAGCGGCCGCCGCGCTGCGCCGGCTCGGCGCGCGCCGCGTGTTCGCCTTCGCGACGCACGCGCTGTTGTCGGGGCCCGCAGTGGAACGGCTCAAGGCGTCACCGATCGAAGAAGTGACGGTGACGAACACGATCCGCATCCCCGACGACCGCAAGTTCGAAAAACTGAAGGTGTTGTCGATCGCGGCCCTGATGGCGAAAGCCATCGGCTACGAGCATTCAAACCAGTCGGTGAGTTCATTGTTCGACTGAGTACGGACGACTGACGACCGAGGACTGAAGTATGGCCCAGCTCATCTCCATTACCGCCGCACCGCGCACCGCCGCCGGCAAAGGCGCTGCGCGCCAGGCGCGGCTCAACAAGAAAGTCCCGGCGGTCGTTTACGGACACGGCCGGCCCAGCCAGTCGATCGAGGTGGACGCCCAGGCGCTCGAACTGGTGCTCACCGGCAAGGAGCCGTCGAGCACCCTGGTCGAACTCACCGTCGACGGCAAGAAGGCGCGCGCCCTGATCCGCGAGATCCAGCGCCATCCGGTGCGCCCGGACATCATCCACATCGACTTCTACGAGATTCACGCCGACGAGAAGGTGAAGCTCAAGATCCCCGTGCATCTGATCGGCACCCCCGACGGCGTGCGCAATGCCGGTGGCGTGCTCGATCAGGTGACGCGCGAGGTCGAAATCGACGTGCTGCCCGAGCACATTCCCGACCGGGTCGAGCTCGACGTCACCGTGCTCACGATCGGCCGCTCGTTGCACGTCAGCGATCTCGTGATTCCCAACGCCACCATCCTCACCCAGGCCGATCTGACGATCGCCACGGTGGTGCCGCCGCGCGCCGAGGAGGTCGTCGCCCCGGCCGCCGAGACCGGCACCGAAGTCGCCGAGCCCGAGCTGATCCGCAAGGTGCGCGAGGGCGAGGAGGGCGAGGAAGGCGAAGCCGCGGTCGAGGGCAAGGCGCCCGAGGCCAAGGCGGAGAAGCCCGAGAAGTCCAAGGGCGGCAAAGAGGGCTGAGCGCTGCGCGCCGTCGTCGGGCTGGGAAATCCGGGCCCGGAATACGCGGCGACGCGCCACAACCTCGGCTTCTGGGTGGCGGACGCGCTCGTCGGGCATTGGGGGCTCTCCCCCTTTCGCCGCGGCGAGCGCGCTCGCGTTTCCGACGGCGCGGTGGACGGGGTGCCGGTCCGCGTCCTCAAGCCCACCACGATGATGAATCGCAGCGGCGCCGCGCTCGCGAGCCTGCGCGCCGATCCGACTTTCGCCCCCGCCAAAGACCTGCTCATCGTCGTCGACGACTTCAACATCCCGCTCGGCACCTGGCGCCTGCGCCCGTCGGGCTCCGCGGGCGGTCACAACGGCTTGAAGAGTATCGAAGCGGCACTGCAGTCGCAGGAGTATGGGCGCTTGCGCGTGGGGATCGGGCCGCTGCCCGCGAATCAGCCGTGGGAGGACTTCGTGCTGGCGCCATTCGAGGACGCCGAGCGCGAACAGGCGGAGGGCCTGATGCCTGATCTCATAAAGGCCGCGGACGACTGGCTGCGGCAGGGGCCAGGGGACGGTCGTTAGTCGGTTCGCGGCGTAGCCGCGCGCGTCCAGATCACCACGAGCCCGCACACCCGCGCCAGCGCCGCCAGATCGTACCCATTCTCGAGCGTCTCTCCGGCGGCCGGTTGATAGCCGCGGCGATACACCTCGATTCCCACCACATCGTCCAGGTCCATGGTCCCGATGTCCTGCTGCGGCGCGGGGTAGCCGTCGATCAACAGGGTCATCCGGCACTCGCGACCATACCGGAACAGCACCGGTCCACATCCCGCGCCGCCGCATCGGTACGACGCCCCGGCGAGCGCGAGCACCTGGGTCACCTGGTGATCACGGGTCTTTTCGATGTCGGCTCTGCTGAAGAAGCGGCCAACTCCGAGCCGGCGCCGGGCATAGAATCCCGGGAGGCCGAGCTGGCTCTCGAGCCGGGTGGCATCGGTGAGGTACGGCGCGAGGTCGGTCGCCGTGCTGT
>DASTHG010000177.1:0-10646 GCA_035718325.1 Gemmatimonadales bacterium
CGTGATCATCTTCAAGAAGCCGATGCGCGAAGGGGTGCACATCGAGGACGTGAAAACCGTGGATAACGAGTGGCTCGTGACCGGGACGTCGGGCGTCGTGCTGATCGTCGTGGGACTCGGCTCGACGATGAAACAGGCGCAGCGCCAGGTCTACAACCGGATCGAGAACATCATGATCCCCAACATGTTCTACCGGAAAGACATCGGAGATCGATGGTTCGAGGATTTCGACCGGTTACATACCTGGGGATACTTGAGAGACTGAGGAGAGGCGTCGAGAGAAACCGCAAGCTATCTTCAGCGCCACATGACAGAGCTGCGCGACCGACTCCAGGCCGCCCTGGGCTCCGCCTATCGCATCGAACAGGAGCTCGGCGGCGGCGGGATGAGCCGTGTGTTCCTCGCCGAGGAGACAGCCCTCGGCCGCAGGGTCGTCGTGAAGGTGCTGCCGCCGGAGATGGCGGCCGGCGTCAACATCGAGCGCTTTCGGCGCGAGATCCAGCTCGCCGCCTCGCTGCAGCACCCCCACATCGTCCCGCTGCACGCCGCCGGTCAGGCCGGCGACCTCTTCTACTACACGATGCCGCTCGTCGAAGGGGAATCGCTGCGCGCCAAACTGGCGCGCGAGGGCGAGCTCCCCGTCGCCGAGACGGTCCGCATCCTGCGCGACGTCGCCGACGCGCTGGCGTACGCTCACGCCCACGGCGTCGTGCACCGCGACATCAAGCCGGACAACGTGCTGATCAGCGGCCAACACGCCGTGGTGACGGACTTCGGCGTCGCCAAGGCGGTGAGCGCTGCGACCGGCGCGACCACCTTGACTTCGCTCGGCGTCGCGCTCGGGACTCCCGCCTACATGGCTCCCGAGCAGGCTGCGGCCGACCCGCATGTCGATCACCGGGCCGATCTGTACGCTGTCGGAGCAATGGCGTACGAGATGCTGTGCGGCCATCCACCATTCACCGGGATGACGCCGCAAGCGATGCTCGCGGCGCACGTGACGCAGGCGCCGCAAGCACTGACCGCGCACCGCCCCGCCGTCCCGCAGGCGTTGAACGCGATCGTGATGCGGTGTCTCGAGAAGAAACCCGCCGACCGCGTGCAGCGAGCCGACGAGCTGCTCGGCCAGCTGCAGGCGATGAGCACGCCGACGGGCGGCATGGCACCCACCGGAACGACACCGGTGATCTCATCGGGGACGGAAGCGGCGATTCGACGCGGCCACCCCGCCCGGGTCGCAGCGCTGTTCGCTGTGGCGGCCGCCGCGCTGCTCGCCGTGATCGATCTGTTGATGGTCAAGATCGGACTGCCCGGTTGGGTGTTCGCGGCGGCGGTCGTGCTGCTCGCGCTCGGGTTGCCGATCATGCTGATCACAGGCGTTCTGGAGCGGCGCCGCGCTCTCGCGCGCACGAGCGGATCGACGCCCCTGGCCGCGACGAACGGGGTGCGCGGGTTGTTCACCTGGCGGAAAGCGATCCTGGGCGGTGCGACGACCTTCGGTGCCCTCGCCATCGGCACCGCCGTGTACATGGCAATGCGCGCGCTGGGGATCGGTCCCGTCGGCACGCTGGTGGCCTCGGGGGCGCTGAGGGACCGCCAAAAAGTGATTCTCGCGGAATTCGCCAATCGCGCCGCGGACACGACGCTTGGGCCCACGCTGACGGAGGCATTCCGCGTCGACCTGGCGCAGTCGCCCACGGTGAAGCTCATGGACGGGAGAATGGTCGCCGCGGCGCTGGCGCGCATGCAGCGCGATCCCGCCTCACGCCTGACATCCGATCTCGCCCGCGAAGTGGCGGAGCGGGAGGGCGTGACGGCCCTGGTGACCGGCGAGATCAACCCGGTGGACAAGGGGTACGTGTTGTCGGCGAGCGTCGTCTCGGCCTCCGACGGCCAGGTGCTCACCGCCGTGCGCACGACCGCGGCAGATGGGGCGCACTTGATCGGCGCACTCGACCAGCTCTCCAAGGACCTGCGAGAACGAATCGGCGACTCGTTCAAGTCACTGCGGGCGACCGCTCCGCTGGCCCAAGTCACGACGGGGTCGCTCGACGCATTGCGGCGCTATTCCCAGGCGGTTCGTCTGTTCAACCAGGGAGATCAGGAAGCAGCGATCCCGCTTTTGCAGGAAGCGACGACGCTCGATACGAGTTTCGCAATGGCGTATCGCAAGCTCTCCGCCATCCTCAACAACACCGGTGGCTCCTACGAGCAGCTCGTGAGCGCGGCCACAAGAGCGTTCCGCCACAGCGATCGTCTTTCCGATCTGGAACGCGATCTCACGGCCGCTTGGTACTACGAAAAAGTGAATTGGAATCCCCCGCAGATCGTGGCCGCGTACCGGGCCGCCCTCGACGTCGATCCGAACAGCGATGTTGCGTTGAACAACCTCTCGAACGAGCTGACTCGGGAGGGCCGCTGGACCGCCGCGGAGAGCCTACTCGAGCGGGGGATTGCGCTTGGGTACGGCGGCGTGTTCTACCAAAACGCGTACCAGGCTCAGGTCCTGCAAGGGCATCTCGATGCGGCAAGAGCGACGACCGAGCACTATGCCCAGGCCTGGCCGAACGATCCGGGAGTCCCGAATCAGCGGGCCTTCCTGGCCGCCGTGCAGCACGACTACGCGACGGCGGAGCGGACCTTGACCGCTTTGCGCGCCGGGACGCAAGCCGGCACCGGCATGCACGAAGGCACTGCGTGGGCCCTGAGTTTTGTGGCGGAGGTCCAAGGCGAGCTGGGACGGTCGGCGAGTTTTCTCCACGACGTGCAGAGTGACGCGAAGCTGCGGGGGCTCCCCTCTGACCAGCTGACGGCCGCGATCTCCCTCGGGTGGCAGGAGCTGCGCTATCGCGATCACGCGCCCCGGGCCCTGGCCCTCGTGGCGGCGGCCCTCGCCAACGTTCCTCTCGCAAGCTTGCCGCCTGAGAGCCGCCCCTATGCGGAGCTGGCGCGCTTCTACGCCGCGGCCGGGAAAATCGTAGAAGCGCAGGCGTTGATGGCGGACTACGAACGTCTCGTGCCCGAAGGACTGCGCCGCGGAGACGTGGGACGCCTGTGGACCGCCGCTCAAATTGCCGACGCCCAGGGGCACTATTCCGACGCGGTGGATCAGTACACGCATGGAAGGCAGGAGTCCGGCTGCCAAGTCTGCGCCCTCTTTGAAATGGCTCGGGCCTACGAAAAGCTCGGTCAAACGGATTCGGCGCTTGCAACGTACGAGCGATTCGTCGATCAGCCTGGCCCGTACCGGCTGGTGACCGATGCCTACGCCCTCGCCCCGACCTACAAGCGACTGGCCGAGCTCTATGAAGCTCGGGGCGACCGCGCCAAGGCGCGGGACTTTTACGGCCGCTTCCTCGATCTTTGGAAAAACGCCGACGCCGAGCTGCAACCACTCGTCACCGACGTGAAGCAGCGCCTCGCCCGCCTGGCCGGGGAGCATTAACACCGCCATCCGCCGCATCGCCTGGCGGCTGTTGCCGCTCATGTTCCTGGCATCCGTCGTCAACTTCATCGACCGCGTGAACGTGAGCGTGGCCGCGCTGCAGATGAACCGCGATCTCGGCTTCAGTGCGACCGTGTACGGCCTCGGCGCCGGGATGCTGTCGATCGGCTACACGCTGTTCCAGATCCCGAGCAACCTGGCGCTGGCGCGCGTCGGCGCGCGCCGCTGGATCGCGGCGCTGATGCTCGTGTGGGGCGGCATCGCGTCCTCGATGATGTTCGTGCGCGGCGCGGGCAGCTTCTACTTTTTGCGCTTTCTGCTGGGCGCCGCCGAAGCTGGGTTCTTTCCGGGCATGATGCTCTATCTCACCCGGTGGTTCCCGGGCGCGGTACGGGCACGCGCCGTCGCGGCGTTCATGAGCGCGATTCCGGTCGCCCAGGCGATCGGCACGCTCGTGTCCGGCCTGCTCCTCGGCCTGGGAGGCCGCGGCGGCCTCACGGGCTGGCAGTGGCTGTTCCTGCTCGAGGGGCTCCCGGCGGTGGTGATCGGCGTCGCGGTGTTCGCGCTGCTGACCGACCGTCCCGACCAGGCGCGCTGGCTCCCGGCCGACGAGCGCGCCTGGCTCGAGGACACGTTGCGCCGGGAAGGGACGGCGGCAACACAGACCGGATGGCGGGGAGCCTGGGCTGCGTTCCGCGACCCGACCGTCTGGCGGCTGGGGGCCGTGTGGGCGGTCATCAATCTGGTGGGGTTCGGACAACTGTATTTCCTGCCGCAAATCATCAAGGGCGCCTCCCAGCTCAGCGATCTCGCGGTCGCGTCCTTGTCGACGCTGCCCCCGCTCGCCGCGGCGGTGGCGATGCTCGTGATCGCCGCGCATTCTGATCGCACGGGCGAGCGGCGCCGCCACCTGGCCGGGACGCTGCTGACGACGGCAATCGGGTTCGCTGCGACCGCCGCCGTACTACGATCCCCCGTGCTGGCAGCCATCGCACTGGCGTTCGTTGCCATCGGTATCGCGGGCGCATTCGGACCATTCTGGGGGCTCGCGACCGCGTCGATCACCGGCTCAGCGGCGGCGAGCATCGCCCTGATCAGCTCGATCGGTCAGGTCGGCGCCCCGGTCGGCTCGTGGCTGTTCGGACGTGTGCGCGACGTCACCGGCGGCTTCGCCGTCGCGCTGCTCGGGTGTGTGGCCCTGGCGATGATCGCCGCGCTGGCCGTGGCCCTCAGGCCGGCGGGGTCGAGCGCCGGCTCCGCAGCCGCCCGATGACGACGGTCACGTTGTCCGTCCCGCCGCGCTCGAGCGCAAGCTTCACAAGACGGCGGCACGACTGCTCCGCCGATTGAATCTGCTTGAGCTCGGCTTCGATCTCCTGGTCGTTCACGTGGCGGGTGAGACCGTCGGTGCAGAGCAGCATCACGTCGTCCCAGCGCACGTCGGCGGTCCGCGTCATCGGCGTCGCCTCCTGACCTCCCAAGGCGCTCGACAGCACCCCCTGGAGCGGCGAGCGGTGGGCCTCGGTTTCGGTGATCGCACCCGAGTCGACGAGCGACTGCACCACGGTCTGGTCGGTCGACATGCGCTCCAGCCGGCCGTCACGCAGCCGGTAGCAGCGGCTGTCCCCGACCTGCACCAGGTACGCCCGCGGCCACAGCGCGGCGACCATCGTCAGCGTCGTGGCGCCCCCACGGCCGCCGTACTCGCGCTCGCCCTCTGCGCGTAAGACCTCGTGCGTCCTGCGCACCGAGGCCTCGAGCTCCGCCAGAAACACGGCGTCCTTCTCGGTATCGAGACGACGATAGAGATCGGTGAGGTGGGTGACGTAGTGCGCGATCGTCTTGACGGCGGTCCCGCTCGCCGCCTGACCGTCGGGCCGCCCGCCCACGCCGTCGGCCACGAGGAATAACCAGCCACGCGTGTCGCTGATCAACGGGCTGACGTCGTCGGCGGCGAGACTCGATTGATGCACGCGCAGCAGCTTGTGGAGGCTCGCGATCAGGAACTGGTCCTGGTTCTCCCTGCGGACCTGCCCGCGATCAGTGAGCCCGAAGACGTCGACATCGGCCGAAACGGGCCGCCGGTCTTCGATCGTGATGCCCGAGTCACTCGTGGCGCGTTTGGTCTCCGCCTCGCTCATCTCCGTCCCCGCGACGAGAGGAACGGAGAAAATGAGGCGCGCGGGGCGGGCCGGCCAGAGGGCCTCAGCTTGCAGTTAGATTCCCGGTGTCGTGGCCACTCCCCCGCACCACCCCATACTCATCGCCGGCGCCGGGCCGATCGGTCTCGCCTGTGCGATCGCCGCGCGCCGCCGTGGGCTCGACCCACTCGTCATCGACGCCGGAGCGGTCGCCAATTCGATCGTCCACTACCCCGTCGGCATGACGTTCTTCACCACACCCGAGCGGCTCGAAATCGGCGGCCATCCGCTGGTGTGCGCGGGGGCCAAGCCGACGCGCGAGGAGGCGCTCAAGTACTACCGCGGCGTCGTCCGCGCCGAGGGCCTGCCGCTCAAGACGTTCGCCCGGTTGACGGAGGCGCAGTCACGCAACGGCCGCATCCGCTGTGTCCTCGAGACGCGCCTCGGCGCCGAGACCGTCAGCTGCGACCGGCTGGTCCTCGCGACCGGCTACTTCGATCACCCCAATCATCTGGGTGTCCCGGGCGAGGAACTCCCCCACGTGCACCATTACTTGGACGAAGCGCATCTCTCCTATGGACAAGACGTCGTGGTGGTGGGCGGCCGCAATTCCGCGGTCGAAGCCGCGCTCCAGCTGTTCCGCGCCGGCGCCCGGGTGACGCTCGTGTATCGCGGTACGGCGTTTCCCCGCAGCGTGAAGTACTGGCTCAAACCCGATCTCGAAAACCGTATCAAGGCAGGCGAGGTGGCGGCACGCCTCGGCGCGCAGGTCGAGTCGATCAGCGCGGCACACGTTACGATTCGCGGGGCGGACGGCGCACGCGAACAACTCACCGCCGACCGTGTGTACGCCCTCATCGGATTCCATCCCGATCTCACCCTGTTCGATCGGATCGGGATCCCCTACGACCGGGCAACCGGGCGGCCGGAGCTCGATCCGGCCACACTGGCCACCACGGTGCCCGGAGTGCACCTCGCGGGCAGCGTCACCGCAGGGAACCAGATTTCCGAGATCTTCATCGAGAACGGCCGCTTCGACGGCGACAAGATTTTCGGGAGTCCGGCCGAGCGCGCCGCCGCGGATATGCGCTACGCAACCATCGATCGGCCGTCCGGCGAATGACGCGGATTGACAACGGGTACGGGCACCGGCACACTGGCACCAGAGGACTCCCATGACCACGACCGCTGCAACTGAGCTGCGTCTCCCGCCCTGCCCGCACGTGCCGCGACCTTACACCGGCCCGTCACGGGACGCCGTGCTCGCCACGCGCCGGCAGTTCACGAATCCCGGAATTTTCACGGTGTATCGCGAGCCGCTGCTGCTGGTGGAGGGATACCGCCAATATCTGTTCGATGAAACCGGGCGACGCTACCTCGATCTGTTCGCCGGAATCGCCACAGTCGCCTGCGGACACGGGCATCCCACCGTCGTCCGCGCGATCGCCGGGCAGCTCGAGCTGTTGGGGCACACCTCGACCATCTACTTG
The DNA here is from genome assembly GCA_035718325.1 of Gemmatimonadales bacterium. Lineage (GTDB taxonomy): Bacteria > Gemmatimonadota > Gemmatimonadetes > Gemmatimonadales > GWC2-71-9 > DASTHG01. The sequence continues at coordinate 7,077 of DASTHG010000177.1, forward strand.
AATCCGCTGCTGGGGGAATTCGCCCGGCGCCTCGCCGGCAAGATGCCGCCGGGGCTCGACGTGACGTATTTCGTCAACTCCGGCAGCGAAGCGAACGACCTCGCCATCCTGATGGCGCGGCTCGCGACCGGGAACCACGACGTGATCGCGCTGCGCAACGGCTATCACGGCGGCTCCCCCGCCGCGATGGCGCTGACGTCCCCGCACACCTGGAAGTATCCGGCACAGCTCAACACCGGGGTGCATCACGCGATCAACCCCGATCCTTACCGCAGCCCGTTCCACGGCACGCCCGAGGAAATCGCCTCCCAAAGTGCTGCCGACATCCGCGAGCTGGTGCGCTTCTCCACCCCCGGCCGCATCGCCGCGTTCATCGCCGAGGCGTACCAGGGAGTGGGCGGCGTCACGCACGGCGCACCGAACTACCTGCGCGAAGCGTACGCCATCGCACGCGAGTCCGGCGGGCTGTGCATCGCCGACGAGGTGCAGCCAGGGTTCGGGCGCACCGGCGACCACTATTGGGGGTTCGAGAACTTCGGCGTCGTTCCCGACATCGTCACGATGGCCAAGGGGATCGGGAACGGGTTTCCGCTGGCCGCGGTCACCACGCGCCGCGACATCGCCCAGAAGCTGACCGAGCGCTCCCATATCAATACGTTCGGCGGCAATCCGCTCGCGATGGCGGCCGGGCTTGCGGTGCTCGACGTGATCGACCAGGAACGACTGCAGGAGAACGCCAAGGTCGTGGGCGGGCAGCTCCGCCGTGGCCTCGAGGACCTAGCGACCCGCCACCGTCTCATCGGCGACGTGCGCGGCCGCGGGTTGATGCTGGGGGTCGAGCTGGTGCGCGACCGCGGCACGAAAGAGCCGGCGCGCGAAGAAACCACCGAGCTGTTCGAGCAGCTGCGCCAGTTGGGCGTGCTGGTCGGCAAGGGCGGCCTGTTCGGCAACGTGCTGCGCATCAAGCCGCCGCTGTGCATTACTGCGGCGGACGTCGACTACGCCCTCACCGCGATGGACCAGAGCCTCACCCGCGTCGGCCGCTAAACGGCAACCCCGAGTCCGAGGCGGTCGAGCAGCCACAGCAGCGGCCCCGGCTCGGCGCCTGCGTCGACGCGGCGCACGGCGCGCAGGACCGCCCGCACGGTGAGCGAGCGCAGTGGCTCCGGCGGGAAGCGGGGCGGCGGCCGCTTCACCATGGCGAGATCGAGCAGGTCGCTGGAGCGCTCCAGGGCGAGGAGCGCCATGATCCGGCCCGCGAGCCGGGTCGACGCGAGGCCCCGCCCCGAGAATCCCAACCCATACACGATGCGCCCGTCGCGCTCCCGCCCGAAAAAGGGCGTGAGTCGGGTCGTCACGGCGATCGGCCCACCCCACGCATATGCCCACTCGAGGCCCTGCATCGCCGGAAAGTGGCGGCGGAAGCTCGCGCGCAGCGCATCGTAGTGCGGCTCGGAGTGATCGCTCGCCGGGTCGATCAAGGATCCAGGATGGTACGCCACGTCGCTCGAGCCCCACAGCACTCTGGAATCGGGCGTGAGGCGGTAGAAGTTGCCGAACGTCCGGGCGTCGCTCACGCCCTGGCGGCCCCGCCACCCGAGCACCTCGCGCTGCGCTGCCGTGAGCGGCTCGCTCACGATCGCGTAGGCGAACATCGGAATCACCCGGGCGGCGAGCCGCGGCAACAGCTGGTTGGCATACGCGCTCGTCGCCAGGACGACGGTGCGGGCCTCGACGCGCCCCCGTCCGGTGCGCACCCGCACCGCCGCCCCCACCGGCTCGATCGCCACCACGTGGCTGCGCTCGAACACCAGCACCCCCTGCCGCTCGACCTCACGGCGCAGCCCATCCACCAGCTTCACCGGATCGAGGACTCCGCCGGCGGCGATCGCAGCGCCGCCAACGTACACAGGGGAGTGGACTTCGGCCCGTATCGCGTCCTTGTCGAGCAGCTGGCTGGTCGCGATGCCGAGGTGCTCGGCGGCTTCGACGATCGCGCGGCAGCGATCCATCTGGTGCGGCGTGTGGGCGACCAGCAACCGCCCCGTCGGCTCGTAGTCGCAGTCGATGTTGCGTTCCGTGAGAAACGCGGCGAGCTCGGCGAGATTGGCTTCGCCGAGGCGGGCGAGACGATGGGCTTCGCTCTCGCCGAAATGGGACACCGCCAGCCCGTGGTCATAGTCCAGGCTATCCCACACGATCCCCGCGCTGCGTCCCGACGCGCCGTACGCGGCGACGCCCTGCTCCACGACCACGACCTCGCTGATCGGATCGAGCTCCTTGATCCACAGCGCAGTCCACAGCCCCGCGAGTCCCGCCCCCACGACGGCGATGTCCGCCACGCGCCCCGCCTCGAGCGAGCGGACCGCTCGCTCGGGACGGCGCGCCAGCCAGTAGCACGCCTGCTCGATCGACCGGCTGCGGCGCGCCACGGTCAGGCGGACCGCATGCGGCGCCGTTGCCACCAGGCGTTGGTGCCGAGCACGGCGAGGCTCAGACCGAGAATGGCGCTGGCGAGCACGTTGATTTGCGGAGGAAAGGCGGCGCGCCGGGCGCCGTAGACATACAGCGGGTAGGTCACGTCACTCCCCGAGTTGAACAGCGTGATGACGAAGTCGTCGAGCGAAAGCGCGAACGCCAGCATCGCGGCCGCCACGATGCCGGGGGTGATGAGCGGCAGAGTGACCGTCCGGAACACGCGCCACGGTCCCGCACCGAGATCCATCGCCGCCTCCTCCAGTGACCAGTCGAACCCGCGCAACCGTGCCCGCACCGTGAACGCCACATAGCTCACCGAGAACATCACGTGGGCGATCACGATCGTCGCGAAGCCGGTCGGCACGTTCAGCGTCAGGAACAGCGACAGCAGCGATGAGCCCAGCACCACCTCGGGCGTCGCCAGCGGTACCACCAGCAGCAACCCCACCCCACCGGCACCGCGGAACCGGTACCGAGAGAGCGCCAGCGCAAGCATCGTGCCTAACACCGTCGCCATCAAGGTCGACAACGCAGCCACGATGATGCTCAGCCGCATCGCATCGACCAGCGCCGGATACCGGAACGGGTCGAGCCAGGCGGCGACCGAGAACCCTTTCCAGACGAAATTGAACTTCCCTGCCGGACTGTTGAAACTGTAAGCGACGATCACGAAGATCGGCAGGAACAGATACCCGAGTACGAGGCCGGCGGTCGCGTCGAGCAGGCGTTTCATGCCAGCTGGTCCTCTCGCAGCAGCCGCGCGGCCGCTACTACGCCCACGGCGATCAACGCCATCAGGCCGAACGACAGCGCCGCGGCCAGCGGGTAGTCGCGGGCCTGGAGAAACTGGGCCTGAATGACCGATCCGATCATGCGCTGGTTGGGCCCGCCCAGGAGCTCGGCGTTCACGAAGTCGCCCGCCGCGGGGATGAACGTCAGGAGACTTCCCGCGAGCACGCCCGGGAGTGAGAGCGGCAACACCACGAGTCGGAATGCGCGGACGGGACTCGAGAAGAGATCCTGCGCCGCCTCTACCAGCCGCCGGTCGATCTTCTCCAGGCTGGCGTAGATCGGCAGGATCATGAACGGCAG
>DASTHG010000178.1:0-10685 GCA_035718325.1 Gemmatimonadales bacterium
CAGCTCGAGATCGTGCGTGGCCATGACGACGGCCGTACCCGAGGCGGTGATGTCGCGCAGCAGCTGGAAGACGCCGCGGGTGGCGCGTTCGTCGAGATTGCCGGTGGGCTCGTCGGCGAGCAGCACCTGCGGCTCGTTCACGAGGGCGCGCGCGATCGCGACGCGCTGCTGCTCGCCGCCCGACAGCTCTTTCGGATACGCGCCCGCTTTCGCGGCGAGGCCGACCTGGGTCAGCACGCGCATCACGCGCGCGGGGATCTGCGAGCGGCGGGCGCCGGTGACCTCGAGCGCGAACGCGACGTTCTCTTCTGCGGTCCGGTCTTCGAGCAGCCGGAAATCCTGGAACACGATGCCGAGGCGGCGCCGCAGATGCGGTACGTCGCGCGGCGACAGATCGGTCACCACGTAGCCGGAGACGCGGACCTCGCCGTCGGTCGGCTGTTCGTCGGCGTAAATGAGTTTCAGGACGGTGGACTTGCCGGCGCCGGAGTGGCCGGTCAGGAAGGCGAACTCACCTTTGGCGATATGGAAGGTGACGTCTTTGAGGGCGAGCCCGCCCTTCGCGTACGTCTTGAAGACGTTCGTGAGCTTGATCACTCAGAGCTGCGCCAGCGACTGGGCGAAATCGGCGATGAGGTCGTCGGCATCCTCGAGTCCGAGGGAAACTCTCAGGAATCCGTCGGGAATTCCAGCCCGGGCCCGGTCTTCCGCCGTGAGACTGGCGTGGGAGGTGAGCCGGGGCTCGGACACCAGCGTTTCTACCCCGCCGAGCGACGGGGCGTGCGCCGCGATGGTCAGGGCGCTGAGGAACCGCTCCGCCGCCCGCGCGCCGCCCTTCAGCTCCAGGCCGAGCATACCGCCATATCCCTCCAACACGCGCTTCGCGGTCTCGTGGTCGCGGTGTGAGGGGAGGCCGGGATAGTGAACCGCGGCGACCTGCGGTTGCCGTGCGCACCACTCCGCCACCGCCAGCCCGGTGGCGCTGTGCCGCGCCATGCGGACTGCGAGGGTCCGCATGCCGCGCTCCACCAGCCACGCGGCGTGCGGATCGAGCGCCTGTCCCCACAACCGCATCAGGCGCGTCACCTCTTCGATGACCGACCCGGATCCGGCGACGGCGCCCGCGATCACGTCGGAGTGCCCATTCAGGTACTTGGTGGCGCTGTGGATCACGATGTCGGCCCCGTGCTCCAGCGGCCGGAACGCGATGGGCGACGCGAACGTCGAGTCGACGAGCAGGGCCAGCCCCTCGGCCTTCGCGAGCGTCGCGATCGGCTCGAGATCGATCACACGCAACAGCGGATTGGTGGGTGTTTCGACGAACAGGGCGCGGGTATTCTTGCGCAGCGCTTCCTTCCAGGCCCGCGAGCGCAGTGGATCGACGAACGTCACCTCGATCCCGAAGCGGCCAAACTCCTCGGCGAACAAGCGGTGGACCCCGCCATAGATCCAGTCGCTCGTGATGAGGTGATCGCCCGGCCGCAGCACGGCGAGGTGGGCCAACGCGGTGGCTCCCATGCCGCTGGCGACGAACAGCGCGGCCTCGGCGCCTTCCAGCTGCGCCAGTCGCTCGCCGATCGCGACCTGGTTGGGATTGTTGCCGTAGCGGGTGTAGAGCACCTCGGCCGAGGAGCCGACCGGGTTGGTGAACGTGGCGCTCTGATGGATGGGGCGGGAGATCGGCGTCCAATCCGGGCGCTGCTCCGGATCGCCGTGGATCGCGCGCGTCGACAGGCCCAGCCGGCGGCGGGTCACGCCTCGACCAGTGCCACGGCCCCCTCGGCGGTGCGGGCCGCGAGCTGGGCCGCGACCAGCTCGTCGAGCAGCGCCTTGGCGGACTCGCGACGGCCCAGGCCATCCAGCGTGCCGTCCGCCCGCTCCAGAATCACCGCCAGCCCGTGGCCCTCGAGCACCTGCGACAGGGCTTCGAGGTGTGCTTCCGAGCAGCCGCGCAGCAGCAGCACACGGATCCGCTCGCGCAGCAGCTTCGCCACGATCTCGTCGGCGCAGGAATAGTCGATGCAGCGCACGCCGCCGAAGTCCATTCGCGTCACGGCGCCGGGCTCGGCGCCGTACGCCTGCTCGATGTGCTCACGGACGGCCCGGCCGGTCGCCCGCGTCACCAAGTCCGCATAGGTGGCGCGCACCGCCGCGTGCAGCACAGCCGAAACGTCGATCGAGCGGATCACTCTAGGGTCGGCCCTTTTGCTCGGGAACGATCAACAAGACTTGCGAGCCCGGGAACGGCGCCAGCGCTTCCGTGAGCGGCACGTCGTCATCCCAGGTCGGGACGATGGCGATGCGGGCCGTCCCGCTGCGGATCGTGAGCTTTCCATCCCAGCGCGAAACGTAGTTGCGAATCCCCTTCAACCCCTGCCCGCGTCCGGGATCCCGGAACCGGCTCACGCCCTGAATCAGCGCCGCCTCCAGTGCCGTGGCGTCGTTCCAGCGATCGCCGAACCGCCGGCCATGTGTCGGCGACAGTGACGCCTGGAAGCCCACGCCCGCGTCGGCCACCGCGATCACCACCACCCGCCGCGCCAGCCGTCGTCGCCATTGATAACTCTGCACCGCGACCCAGCCGCCGGTGCCGGCGTGCTCTACAATATTCTGACACGCCTCCGAAAGCGCCATAGCGAAGCCCATCGTCGCCTTCGGATCGATGCCGAGTTCGCTTGACAGAATGGCGGTCGCGCGTTGCTGGATGTGACCCACCACTTCATGCACGTCCTCGGCCGCGCGCACGGCGGTGACCGGCAACAGCACGTCCGAGTCGGCGGCGGGCTTGGCGCGCGGCACCTTGCCGTGAATCTCGAACAGATCACGGGCCGCGAGAAAAAACCCTGCTCGTCCCCAGTAGCTCAACACGTCCGGAGCGGTCGGCGCGGTGAGCAGCGGGATCTCTCCACCCGCCGCGCGCGCGGCGTGCCCCGCGGCGAGCAGTCCCACGAGCCCGTACGGCGACGCCCACTCGACGGCGTGCGCGTCGAACAGCAGGCGTCCCCCTTCGTCACGCGCCCGACTGTAGGAGGCGGCGAACTGATCGAAGGAGCGGTCGTCGAACTGCGCGGGAACGTCGACCAGTCTCGTCATACCGAGGCGAGGCGCCCCAGCAAATGGTCGCGCAGCCCGCTGGCGCCGCGGTGCGTGACGTTGCGCGCGGCGAGGTGGCACGCCGAGCGGACCGCCTCCTCCAGGGGGACGCCCGCCAGCAGCCGCGCGCACGCCACCGCGCCGAAGACATCGCCGCAGCCGGTCGGATCCCCGCCCGAGGGCGGTGCGGCGTCGCTCGGGTCCAGTGCGATCCGCGCCGTGCGGACCGGACCCGCCGTCCCGCGCGCCCGATCGGTGCCGACGAAATACACCGCGCCACGCGGTCCCAGCGTGACGATGAGCGAGCGGCAGTCCGTGCTGAGCGCCAGCGCGGCGGCCGCGAGGGGATCGGCCGACACCTGGGAGAATTCATCCTCGTTGAGCTGAACGGTATCGAAGCAGGAGAACCATCCGGCCACACCGGGGAGCGGCTGCAACACCCGCGTGCCGTCGTCCGTCCGGCCGAGGAAGAGACTGTGGAGATCGGCGTACATGGGATGCGAGAAGCCGCGGCGCAACAGCTGCGCGGTCTCGAGGGTCATCTCCCACCCGGCGATGAAATTCACGTACAGCGCGTCGAGATCCCGCACCAGCGGACCTAGTTCCGGCCACGTCCAGCCGGGGACGCCGCCCGTGACCCGCTCGCAACGCCGATCAGAGGACTCGTACCGCAGCGTGACCCGGTTGTTGGGCTCGGGGACTTCAATGAACCGGGCGCCGCGGGCGACGTGCCGGATTTCCTTGAGAAACGTCGCGGCTTCGCGCGACAGGTCACGCCCCACCTTGATGAGCGGCACGATCGCCCAGTCGTCGGGGAGGGTCGCGTCGAGCGCCTCGAGCGCGTAGGCGATCCCGCCCCACTCCTCGATGGCGCCCTGCGCAGGGTCGCGGTCGTGAATGGTATCCCACACCAACGTCCCCACCACCCCCAGCTGCTTCACACGCGTCCCCAGGTCATCTTCGCAAACACGGCTGCGGCGCCGTACACGCCGGCCGTGCCGGGGAGCTCGCCGGGGAGGATGCGGCAGACGTCGACCGCGGGCTTGAACGCCCGCCGTTTGACCTCACCACGCAGCGGCACGAACAGCTTGTCGCCGGCGAGGGTGACGCCGCCGCAGATCACCACCACCTGGGGATTGAAGATGTTGATGAGGCTGCCGATCCCGGCGCCGAGAAACTTCGCCGTGTCCCGGACCACCTCGAGCGCGAATTCATCGCCGTCGTGGGCCGCTTCGTACACCACCTGGGCAGTGATCTTCGTCAAGTCGTTGTTGACGTAGCTGGGGAGCGAGCTGTCGGCGCCAGCCGTGATGCCCTCCGTCGCCCGTGCGGCGATGGCGGGACCGGAGGCATAGGCCTCGAGACAACCGTAGTTGCCGCACTTGCAGAGCCGCCCGGTCGAGTCGATCGTCATGTGGCCGACTTCGCCCGCGATATCGGATGCGCCGCGATAGACGTCGCCGCCCAGCACGATGCCACCCCCGATCCCGGTTCCGATCGTGAGCCCCACGACATAGTCCACGCCGCGCGCTGCCCCGCGCCACCACTCGCCGTAGATGGCGCAGTTCGCGTCGTTGTCGAGTGCTGCGGGCAGTCCGAGCCCTGCGGCCACCCGGTCCCGCAACGGCATGTTGACCCAGCCGAGATTGGGCGTGAGGAGCACCACGCCCGTCTTCGTATCGAGCGGACCCGGTGAGCCGATGCCCACCCCCGCGATGGTCTTCCCGGGCACGCTCGCCATCGACGCTTTGGCCAGGCGCACGATGCGGTCCACGACGGCATCGGGTCCACCCTCGACCCGCGTGGGCTCCGACACCACGCCGTGGATCTCGCTGCCGTCCTCCGACACCGTCCCGGCGACGATGTTCGTCCCGCCGAGGTCAATCCCGACGATGTAGCGCACCGGTCTCCTCGATCGCGTGCAGCACGTCCTCCACACGGAGCGACTGCATGCACAGGTGATGGCCCAGCGGACAGCGTGCCGGGCCGTGGGCCGAGCAGGGACGGCACGGGAGGCCGTCCACACCGAGCGCGAAGTCTCGCGGGCCGCGCGGTCCGAACCCGAACGACGGCAGCGTCGGCCCGAAGATCGCCACGGTCGGCGTCGCCATGGCCTGCGCGAAATGCAGCGGCGCGCTGTCGTTGGTCACGAGCACGGACGCCTTGCGAATGACCGCTGCGGACTGCCGCAGCGTGAGCTGGCCGCTGAGATTCGCGCTTCGTCCGCCCGCCCGCTCGACCGCCGCCAGGATCTCGTTTCCCAAGGCGGTGTCCTCCGCTGCCCCGACGACGACCACATCCATATGACCGGCTAACCGCTCCGCCAGAGCCGCATAATGCGGCCAGCGCTTACTCCCCCAGATCGATCCCGGCGCGAGAGCACCGAACGGCGCGGTGATGCCTGCGGTTCGCAACGCGGCCTCGGCAGCCGCGAGGTCCGCGGCGCTGAGACCGAGCGTCGGCGCCGTCTGGTGATGCGGCCGGACATCCGCCAGCGCCAACAGGCGGTCGATCTCGTGTCCGGTCGCCGGCCGCGGGCGCGATCCGGTATAGAGCAGGCGCCATCCGTCCGCAAAGCCGATGCGCCGCGGGATGCGCGCGACCAGCGCCAGTACGGCGCTGCGCAACGAGCGGTGGGGAAGGTACGCGAAGGCGTACCGCTCCGCACGCAGCGCCCGTCCCAGACGGAGCATCCCGGCGAAGCCGCGGTCGGCGCCGCGCTTGGCGTAGGGGATGACCCGCCGGACGGCGGGATGGGTCTCGAGGAGCGGGGCCGCCGCCGGCGTCGTCACAACGTCCACCGGTCCATGTCGCTCGGCGAGCACGCTCAGCAGCGGCGTCGTCAGGACCACGTCGCCCAGAAACGCCGTTTGCACGACGAGCGTGTGATTCGCGGAGGTATCGGACACTTGGACCGACGGAATCTGACGACGACGTCGGCCCGTGGGTAGGATCGGGTGCGCGGGCCGCTAGAATGCCCAGCCGGTTCGGCTGGTCACGACGACGCCATCCGGCCCCTTCGTCACGGAGACGTTGACGAGCGGCCTTCCGTTGCGACGCACGCCCAGGCCGAGCCCGGGGCCGAACTTCAGCTGTTGCGTGGTCAGCACGAAGGGCTCGTTCTCGAACACGCGCCCCACGTCGACGAATCCGGCGCCGAGAATTTCCAGGTGCGCTCCCAGTCGGAAAAGCCACCGGCGCAGCTCCACGTTGCCGAATTCGACGTCCCGGCCGATGAAGCGCTGCGATCGAAGCCCGCGATGCGAGGTTGGTCCACCCAACGGGTCGATCGATCCCTCCCACATCGGGAGCTCGAAGCGTGCGCTGAGGGGTGGACCTCCCGCGGTGCGACCGGCAACCACTCGGAGCGCGACCACGGTTTGTGCTCCGATCGGGATGTATCCGCGTACGGCTCCCGTGAACCGCGTGTAGCCGGATCCGCCGGACCCGACCGTCGCGCTCAGCTCCGCGAACAATCCGCGATCCGGGTCGTACTCGTTATTGCGGTGGTCGAACACCAGGCTGAGCCGTGCTGTCCGATCGACCTCGATGACCCGGGGACCAAAGTCCGACAAGAAGCGCGAGGGACCGGGCAGGGAATCGAACTGCGTACGCGTGACTGCGACCGCGAGCGCGATGAGCCGGCTCCCGCCGAGCCCTCGGGTCACTTCCAGCGTTCCGCGATAACGCGTCCGCCGCAGTTTGTAGAAATAAGGCTGGCTGTCGCTGACGAGATCCGGATCGTACGTGGACTCGTTGCCGAGGCCCACGAATTCGAAGCGCACCTCCCGTTGCGCGAGGCCCGACGCCACGACGCGCCATCCCGGCCACAACCCCGGGGCACGGAACCACACTGACCCGAACCAGCTGCCGCGCAGTCCATAGCCTCCGGCAGCGACCACACTGCCATCGAGCAGATGCCTGGCGAGCGAATCCGCAGGACGAGCGATCGCGAACCCGACGCCCACTTGTGGTCCCGTGTTGCCGGAGAGGCTGATCCCGGTGGGGTAGATGCTGCGCCGCCAGGGCGCGGGTGCCTGACCAGCGAGTGACCCCGCCCACAGCACCGTGAGCAGCAATGGGAGGGGCACCTCCCTGCGGCGTGCCGCGCCTACCACCTGAACCGGCTGACTTCGATCGGAACGACCAGTCGCAACGACGTGAGCAATCCGCGGTGCGTGACGGGTACCGGCAGATTGTCGGGCTTCCCCGCGAAATAGAATTGCAGCTCGGGGATCAGCGCGATGCGCGCCAGCGGGACCTCTACGGACAAGCCGGGCGCCGCCAGGAATTCGATGGAGTGCGCGGTGCTTCCCGCGCCGCGCTGTGCGTACCGCAGGGCGCCCAGGCTCAGGCTCGGCACGACTTCCACCGGCCCCGCGGGGATCTGCACCCCGAGGTCCGCGGCAAAGGATTGTACGCGGGTCCGCACCTGTGCCTGCGTGGACCCGAACTGATACGACCAGCGGGCCCCGACGTAGACGAGACGCCCGGGTGCGATGCCGACCACGAGCCCGGCTCCGGGGCCGAACGCTCCCGGCGTGCCGTGGCTCGCGACCACACCGAGATGCAGCTCTCCGATCTGACCCGCCAACGAGGACGCGCGCGACAGCGCAACGGCGGCGACGAGGACACCCAGACATGCGACGCGCCTCACACGCCGTCCTTCGTGTTTCGCGCGATGCGCCGTTTCAGCTCGCCCGGCGGGGGGATCAGTCGGTCGAGCGTCGCCTGATCGTTCACCCAGGTGACGGTCCCGACCATGAAGACGAGATCGACCAGCGGCACGAGCGATTGCGAGCCGGTAAACAACACCCCCACCTCGCCGTCCATGAACATCCCGCGCGGGTCCTGATTCTGCGAGCCGAGTATCGCGAAGCTCGCTGCTCGAGGTGTATCGCGAACCGGGGCCAGGAGCCGGCCGGCCATTTCTTCCAGCGAATCAGCCAGCCCCTGAGCCACTCCGTCTGTGCCCTGAGGGGAATAGGTAGCCGCACGGTACCGCAGATAGGCGGCCATGAACTCCGGCCACTCGGGGGAGGCCGTGATCGCACGCCAGAAGGGTCCGGTGGCGAGGAACTGGACCTTTTGATGCAACTTGGGCGGCCGACCGGTTGCAGTGGGAGCGACCGGGGAGCCCGCGGAATTGTCGTTGCCGCGACCTACGCTTGCGACCATCGGCACCAAGCCGTGCGCGAACGGCAGCAGCGCGCGGAGCATGGGCGATGTGTCGACTTGCTGTGCCCAGCGCTCGGCGCGACTCGCGAACCCATGGCGATCGACGGGGAGCGCATACAGTCCGGTGCGGAGGTCACCTCCCGCCTCCGCGATCGCGGCGCGCAGCTCGCGGCGCACGATCAGCAGCCGCGTCATGAGCTCCCGCGCTCGTACCATCTGGGGGAAGCCGTTGCTCGGCGCGTTGTCCTGTGCCGGGGCGATAATGAGCACCGTGGCCCCCCGCAGGCACGCCCCGACGAGCAGTCCCCCATAGAACTCCGAATTCCACAGCGAGTCGGGGACCTTGATCACCGATCCCGCCGGCAGGAGGGAGTAGAGGACCGCTTTGGCGACGTTCAGCGGCTTGGGGAGGTAGCCCGTCCCGTTGACCAGCACCGCGGCGCGTCCGTCGTAGCGCGCGGCATCGGGGAGCGCGGCGAGCTGGGCCTGGAGTACGGCCGCATCGGCCGGCAGTCCCCTCCGTAATGGCAGCGGGAGGTCCGACTCGGTGATCCCCTGGGTGATCAGCAGCTCGCGTGCAGCTTGTCGTATCTGCAGCAGCGCCGGTCCCCCAAGCTTGAGGGAGCGGTCGTCCCATCCTGGACCGAGGTACTGCTGGCCCACACCCATGCCGGTGAAAATCGCCAAGCCGTCGAAGGGGTTGTCCTCACTCACGTCGCGGAACGAGATCTTGCGGTGGTCGCGCATCACGTCATCCGGGTAGCCGAAGACGCTCGAGATGACACCGCCACTCCAGAACGACGCGTCGACCCGGTTGGTGATGTTGACGTGCACCTTGATCCGATTGCGAAGCCAGGCGTCGCCGTATTCCCGTCGCTCCGCCTGCAGCACGCGCGAATTCGCCACCGCGGTGCGAAGCCGAGTCAACGCGCTGTCCAGCTGCGCCGAATCCCGCGCCGAGCCGTGTGCGAGCTGGGGCGAGGCGCGCAGCGGGTCCTCGAGAACGGTCATCAGGATCCGTGACTTCCGTTGCTCGTAGTAGTGCTGGTCCAGGAAGATGAAATACGAGGGGAGGGCGCCGGTGGAGTCGTAGGCTTCGACTCGTGCCGCGAGCGCGGAGAGGTAGCCTTTCAAGACCGTGAACGAGGCCCAATCAATGGCCTGCGCCGAATCGAGCGCGGGAAAATCGTGAATCCAGAGGACGTGGTAGCTCCGGGTCTCACGGATCATCTGCAGCAGCTCCGACAGGAACTGCAGATTGGCGACGTAGGTCAGCCGGTTGTGATCGGTGAAAGACACATGAGTGGCTCGCGCGACCAGCGAGTCGAGCTCGCCCTGTTCGTCGTACTGCTCGGGGAGCAGGGCGTACTGCAGTGGCAGCCACGCCAGCCGGGGATCGTCCCATTCTTGCGCGGCCTTGTGGCGCACCCCCTCGAGCATCTCCGTCACGGCTTCGAAAACGTACAGGACGTCCTCGGTTTGGACGGCGGACAAGGACATGGACCTGGTGACCCACCGCCCGAATTGCCCGCGGGCCGCGAGGCTCAATCCCCGCAGCGTGTCGTTGTGTTTCTTCCGGCCAAGGAGGCCATCGTAGGGGAGCAGTACCTCGTCGAGCAGGATCGCGCGGCTCTGCTCCTCCAGCTGCCGTCCCGCGGTATCGTTCGCGGCCGCGATCGCGAACGCATGCTCCAACTCGGCATGGAAGAAGCGTACTTCACTCTCGAGGTTGCGCGTTGCGAGATGCTCTCGAAGGTCGGTGACGTATCGCGTGGTGCGTGCCAGCGCGATGCCTTCATTCCGACCATCCTGGTCGAGAAACGGAGCGACGAATCGCCGGATCCATTCGGCCGAGACCCGCAGGCTGTCGATCGCCGCATGGAGCGCCGGTGCGCTGGCGTGGTGCGAGGACGGCGTGTGCAGGGGGCGGGCGACGTCGACGTAGTCCTGCAGGGGGCGGTTTCGGCCTGCGAGAGGGTCGCCGAGGGGGACGGAAACGCCGAGTGTGAAGCTGTGGCTCCGTAACGGGTACCAGTCGAGCCGCAGCATCGTGCCATGGGTCAACAGGCCCCCGCGGCGCACCGGCGTGTGCGCGGTCACCAGCATGTCGAGCCTGCCGTCTCGCAGGTTGTAATCCCCTCCGAGTCCGGCGCTCAGGTACGGCACCTGGAACACGCCGCGCACACCACCGTCGACCTTGCTGCCGCGCGCGCCGACGTACGTCTCCATCCCGATCTCGGCGAGTTTTGTGATCGGGTTGAGCGGCGCGTAGTAGGTGCCGCCTGCCGCTCGGACCATGAGGTTGTTGGAGGGGCCGGCGAGGTAGAACCCGGTACCGAACCCGATTTGCCAATGCCAGCGGATTGGTTGTCCCAGTGAAGCGGTGCGGCCGCCCACTCTGGGATCGGTCGGCG
>DASTHG010000179.1:0-2491 GCA_035718325.1 Gemmatimonadales bacterium
GGATCGCCGCCGTCGCGTTGATCGTCATTGACGTCGACACCTGATCGAGCGGGATGCCATGAAACAGCCGCTCGAAATCGTCCACGGTGTCGATCGCCACGCCGGCCCGCCCGACCTCCCCTTCGGCGGCGGCGTGATCGGAGTCGTAGCCCATCTGAGTGGGAAGATCGAACGCGACGGAGAGACCCGACTGCCCCGCCTCGAGCAGGTGCCGGAACCGCGCGTTGGTTTCCTCGGCGGTGCCGAAGCCGGCGTACTGCCGCATCGTCCACAACCGGCCGCGGTACATCGTGGGGTGGACGCCGCGCGTGAAGGGAAACGCTCCCGGGGGCCCGAGCGCGGCGCCGGCCTCGCCCGGCCAATCCGCCGGCCCGTAGACCGGCCGGCGCTCACTCACGCCGGCACCCGCTCGCGGCCGAGGATGGTCGCGGCGTACGCGACATCCTTCTTGCTGCCGATCACGAGCGGCACGCGCTGGTGCAGCTCCTGAGGCACGATGTCGAGAATCGGCCGGTGGCCGTCGGTTGCGCTGCCGCCCGCTTGCTCCGCCAGGAACGCGAGCGGCGCCGCTTCATAGAGCAACCGCAACTTGCCGTGGGGATGCCTGGAATCCGCAGGATAGAGAAAGATGCCGCCCGACAGCAGGTTGCGATGGAAATCGGCGACGAGCGAGCCGATATAGCGCGCGTTTTTCGCCGCCACTTTGGGGTTGCCGCCCTTGAATGCCGCCACCACCTGGTGCACCGGATCGCTCCACAGGTCCCAGTAGCTCTCGTTCACGCTGTAGTACTTCCCCACGGGCGGCGTGTGGATCTCCGGATGCGACAGCAGAAACTCGCCGATCGTCGGGTCGAGCGTGAAGCCGTGGACGCCCTTCCCGGTCGAATACACCAGCATCGTGCTCGAGCCATAGAGGATGTACCCCGAGGCCACCTGGGTGCGACCCGGCTGCAGGCAATCCTGCAGCGTCCCCGGGCCGCCTTCGGGCGTGAGCCGGCGGTGAATCGAAAAGATCGTGCCGATCGAGACGTTGACGTCGATGTTGCTCGAGCCGTCGAGCGGATCGTAGAGCAGCACGTACTTCCCCACCGGCCGCCCCGGCGGCACGGGCACCGGCTCCTCGTCCTCCTCGGACGCCAGCACGCAGGTGCGCCCGGTGTGCTGCACGCTGTTGCGCACCGTCTCGTTGGCGAAGACGTCGAGCTTTTGCTGCAGCTCCCCCTGCACGTTGATCGTCCCCTGCGCGCCGAGGATGTCGGTGAGGCCGGCGCGCCGCACGTTGCGCGAAATGATCTTGGCGGCGAGACAGATGTCGTACAGCAGGTTCGACAGCTCCCCCGTGGCTTCGGGGAACTGGCGCTCCTGCTCGATGATGAACCGCTCAATCGTGACGACGGAATTCGAATTGTCCACGATGGCCATCGGTCGTAAAGGTGATGGTGCCCAGCTGGTCGGTCCGGAACGTCGTCACGTGATGGTGCAGGAGTCGCGCCACCACCTCGGGCGCGGGGTGTCCGTAGGTGTTGTGCGCGCCGACGCTGATCACGGCTTCATCCGGGGTCAACTCGTCGAGCCAGGCGTCCGACGTCGCCGAGCGCGACCCGTGGTGCCCCACCTTCAGCACGTCGACGTGCCCGACCCGGCCGGCCAGGCGCGCCTCCACCGGCAATCCGGCATCGGCCTGGAACAGGAGCCGGGTGCTGCCATAGGTCACGAGCAACACCACCCCGTGCTCGTTGACATCTTCCGGCTGGCTCGCCCAGGTGCTGTCGGGGCTCAACACCTCGAACGTCACCCCGTCGAGCTCGATCGTGTCCCCTGCCCGTGCCGGGTGCCAGGCGGCGCGGTCCCGTTCGACGTCGGCGAGAAACTCGAGATACAAGGGCCGGCCGAGCGGTTCTCCCGGCTCGAGTACGACCGCGGGCGGCAGGGCTTGCAACACCGCCGGCAGCCCGCCCAGGTGATCGGCGTCGCCGTGCGTCGCGACCATGAGGGCAAGGGCGCCGGCGCCGAGGCGACGCAGGAACGGCAGCACGACGCGCCGCCCGGCATCTCCCTGGGGTGTCCGCGGACCGCCGTCGATCAGCACCCAGTGCCCGGCCGGGGTGCGCAGCGCTTCGGCATCACCCTGACCGACGTCGAGAAAATGTACGGTGAGGACGCCGTCCCTGTCACGGGGCCCGAGCGTGACGAGTGAGCCCCAGGCCAGCACCACGAGCGCGCAGGCGACGCGTGCTGCGATCACCCAGCGGCGGCGCGGCACATCCCACAGCCACCACGCGAATGCCAGTACGCCGCACCACACCACGGCTGCCGGCCACCCCGCCACGGCGACGATGTGTCCGCCCGGCAGCGCCGCCGCGCCACGGGCGACGAGATCGAGCAGCGCGAGCGTGAGCCCCGTTCCGGCGGCGATCAGCGACGCGAGCGGGGCAGCGAACCCGGCGAGCACGAGCGCGATGATGACGCCGGGCACCGCGATCGCGCCGAG
>DASTHG010000180.1:0-5109 GCA_035718325.1 Gemmatimonadales bacterium
TCGGGCAGCGGCATTGAAGAACGCCACGATCGCCAAGAATTACGCCGAGGCGTTGCTGGCCGCGGCCGACCCGCTCGGCCAGGTCGATGCGTTCGGGCGCCTGATGGACGCGGTGGCGGGCGCCGTCAGCGCCGATCCGCGCATCGCCGCGGTGTTGGCCTCGCCACGCGTCACCAAGGCGATGAAGGGGCAGCTGTTGGCTGAGGCGCTCGAGGACACGGCGGCACCGGAGTTCATTCGCTTTCTGCAGGCGGTGATGCGTCGCGGCCGCCAGGCGCTGCTGGGCGACATCTCCCAGCAGTATCAGGCGCTGGTGGACGTGCAGCAGAACCGGGTCCACGCCGGCGTCACGTTGTCCGCCGCACCCGACGAGACCCTCACGCGCCGCATCGTGGAGCGGCTCACCGAGGTGCTCGGCAAGGAAGTGCGGGCGCATGTACAGGCCGACCCGGGGATCCTGGGCGGGGTGGTCGTGCGCATCGGCGACCGGGTGTACGACGGCTCGCTGCGGCGCCGGTTGACGACACTGCGTAGGAGAATGCTGACCGGCCAATAGCGCGGCGCAGGCGATCTGCTGAGGGGCGGTCCGGCTGCACTCGGGCCGCCCTTCTTAGTCACTGGGTTGCGGTGGCGCTCCCGCAGAAACGCCCCAGGAAGTATGGACGGCGAGCGACAAGGGGACGGATTCATAACGACTTAATCCGGGGCGTGGTTCTTGCCTGATTGAAGCCCGTTCGTGAGCAGTCGACCCCACCTGCCGGCGAAAAAGGGCGCCCCCCGCATGCGTGAGCGGACCGTAGCCGGGTTCACGCTGCTCGAGATGTTGATCGTGATCGTGGTCTTCGCCATGCTCGCGACGCTGTCGCTTCCCACCATGTCGCGCGTCTACGCGCACTCCCGTGTCAACCAGGCCGCCGTCGTCGTGGCGCACGACTTGTCCCAGGCCGCCAGCGACGCGGCCCGGAGCCGCAAGCCAATCCGCATCGCCCGTGGCGCGGATCTCAAGTCCATTACCGTGACTGATCGCCAAAGCGGGACGCTGTTGCAGACGGTCTGGCTCGGCGACAGCTATCAGCTCGACTCGGTCGTCTTGTCGGTTTCGCCGGTGGATCTTTTCCCCAATGGCTTTACGTCCAACGCGCTGACGGTCACGCTGTGGGGCAGGGGATACTCACGGCTGGTCACAATGTCCCGCGCGGGATGGGTGCGAGCGCTATGAAGCGGAACGAGGGCGGCTTCTCCCTCATCGAGATTCTGGTCGCGATGACGCTGCTTGGCCTCTGCCTCGTGGGAGTGGCCCAGGTCACCTTCGTGATGGCACGGCGCGCCTACGCGAACTCCGGCGGTCAGGCGCGCGGCGCCATTCTCTCGCAACAGATCAATCGGTTCGCGGCGCTGCCGTTCGATTCGCTCAGGGGCAAAGCGGGAACGGACACCGTATACAGCCCGTCGATGCCGTACGTCCGAACCGTCACGGTCGAGAGCCTTTCGCCGACGCTCGTGCGCGTGACGATCATCGTCACACCCACGAACGCCGTCTTCAAGCCGGACACGCTGACGCTGCAGCGCAGCAAGGCGCGCCCGAACCCCTTCGGGACTTCATGACGGGCCGTCACGGGTTCACCCTCACCGAGCTGCTCGTCGGCATGGTCCTCATGGGGATCGTGGGCGTGGCGTTGACCAAGCTGTTCGTGAGCCAGTCCCGCTTCTATGATCGCCAGGCGCAGATGCGGCGGGCACGGTTCGTCACACGCACCGCCATCAACGCCGCGTTGTCCGACCTCCGCATGGTCGAAGCGACGGGCGGTCTGGTGTCGGCGACGGCGCAACAGGTCACCGTCCGCGTACCGTATGCGATCGGGATCGTCTGCGCCAATTCGCCGGTGCAGACGACCCTGTCGCTCTGGCCCGTCGACTCGACGGTATATGCGACCGCGGGGTTCGGGGGCTACGTCTGGAGGGATTCCGTCGGCAACGAGACGTATGTCGAGGCGGGGTCGTCGCTCGTGACCGACGCCGCTTCGGTATGCACGGCCGCCGGCGTGACGGTGCTCGCCGGTGGCCGCGTCGTGGCGGTGCGGCCCGCCCTGCCCGCGGCGCTGCCTGCGGTCACCGCGGTGGGCACGCCGGTGTTTCTCATTCAACGCCTGACCTATGAATTCAAGGCGTCCACCACGCTCCCCGGGCGCACCGCCCTGTGGCGCACGGTGGTGGGCACCGGCCAGACCGATGAGCTGGTCGCGCCCTTCGATTCGACGGCGTCGTTCGCGTTCTACGTGGCGGGGAGCGACACCGCCCAGGCGGCCGTGCCGGTCCCGTTGAACACGATGCGCGGGCTGCAGCTCAATCTGGCGGGCCAGAGCGAGCAGGCGCCCGAAGGGACGTCCACGCCGCGGCGGGCGGTGGCGGTGACCGCCGTCTTCTACAACAACCAGATCAAGTGATGTGCCCGCTCCAATGATGCGCACTCGATCCGAGCGGGGCGTGGCCCTGCCGCTGGTCCTGTTCACCATTCTGGTGCTCGCCATCCTCATCGCAGCGGGGTTCCAGGCGTTAGGCAGCGAGCGGCGGGTCAACGCCAACGACGAGTCGGAGCTCGACGCTTTCGTGTTGGCCCAGACGGGTCTCGAGACGTTCATCGCGCAGCGGGCGACGTACGGCTTCACGTCGGCGCCTCCGGCGGCGACGGAGTCGACGCGCATCGCCCTGAGCGGCGGCTACGCCGATGTCGTTTCGAAGCAGATTCGCATCGATTCGCTGGCCGGCCGCTACGGCTATGTCGTCCGCTCGCACGGCGTGAACACCGTGCAGGCGCTGTCGGGGACTCCCCGGGCGGAGCGCACCGTCTCCGAATACGCCACCTGGACCCCGAGCTCGATGAACGTGCTGGCGGGGTGGACGAGCCTCGGGGGGTTGCACAAGAACGGCGGGTCGGCGCTGGGGACCGGGGCCGATCAATGCGGCAAGAAGGGGCCTGTGGCCGGCGTCGCGGTGCCGACCAATCCCGGCTACACGCAGAACGGCGGCGGGCTGGCGCCACAGGGGAGCCCGCCCGTCAAGAATGTGGCGCCGACCCCGACGCAGATGGCCGATTCCATCCCGATCGACTGGGCCGGTCTGTCGAGCGGCACCGCGGTCACCCCCAATATCACGATCCCCTCGGGGGCGTGGCCGAGCTTCAGCAATCCGAACTACTGGCCCACCATCCTCGTCAACGGCAACTACAACCTGCCCGGGAGCGGCCAGGGCACGCTCATCGTGACGGGCAACCTCACGATCAGCGGCAGCCTCAGCTGGAACGGCGTGCTGCTCGTCGGCGGCAACCTCACGGCGAACGGGAACAACAGCGTTTCGGGGGCCACTGTGACCGGCCTGAACGTGAAACTCGGCGCGACCGTGGGCCAGGACGACGTCGGCAACGGCATCAAGAACTACAGCTACCACTCCTGCAACGTCGCCAAAGCGCTGGCGCAATGGGGGCAGCTGATCGGGTATACCAACGCCTGGGTCGATAACTGGCCGACGTACTGACCATCGCTGTCATCCTGCTGTCAGCTTAAGGGGTGGAGGTTTCCGACGACCTTCTCCCTCGAGCATCCAGATGCGTCGCTTCCTGTCTTGTACCGGATTCGCCTGGGCAGCCCTGACCTCCGGCCTCGCCGCTCAGGCACCCGCCTACCACGTCGTCAAACGCACGGTTCTGGGGCTCGCCCGGGCGGACTACATCATCGTGGATCCCGTCGGGCGGCGCCTGTACGGACTGGGCGACAAGGTGATCGACGTCGATCGGGACAGCGTCATCGGGACGGTGGCGGGCGGAGGCGGCGGCTACGCGATTGCCGCCGATTTGAACCGCGGCTTCGTCCGCAGCGGCGTCCTCTTCGACCTGAAGACGCTCGCCGTCACGGGACACGTCGACGCCCGTGGGGATGGGATCCGCTACGACCCCGTCACACACCGCGCGTTCACGTGGGAGGGGAAAGACGCGTGGGTCGTCGACATGCGGACCGGCGCGCTGATCACCAAGGGCACGATCGGCGACGGGCTCGAGTCCGGCGTCGCCGACGGGATGGGGAAGCTGTTTCTCAACGTCGAGGACTCGGGGTTCATTACCCGGGTCGATGCGCAGACGCTCAAGACCGAAGCGACGTACAAGATTCCCGGCTGCGGACGGGCACAGGGCTTGTCGCTCGACGCGGCGACGCGGCGTCTTTTCATGGCGTGCGACACGGCTATGGTCGTGGTAAACGCCGACGATGGCAGTGTCGTCACCCGCATCCACGTGCCGAGCCGCGCCGACGAGAATTGCTTTGACCCCGGGACGAAACTCGCGTTCAATCCCAATCGCGTCGACAGCACGATGACTGTCGTCCACGAAGATTCACCCGGCGCATTTTCCGTCGTCGGGACGGTCCCAACGGGTGGCGGTGCGCGGTCGTGCGCGCTCGATGAGAAGACGCACAAGGTCTACATCTTCTACTACATGGGCACGACCCGAGAGAACGCTCAGCTCGTGATGGCGGTCCTCGCGCCCTAAGGGCGGGCGCACTACTGGGCGGCGTCGCGGCTCTGGATTCTCGATCCGGAAGCCGGAATCACGCCGCCCAGGATCCGCCCCTGCCCATCCACGGCGAGGTGCAGCCCCAGCGCCGGATTTCCGTCTGCGCCGACCAGCACGACCGAATCGGCCCCGTTCTGGATCACCGTGAACACGTCGAGTGAGGCCTGGGCTCCCACCTGCATCACCGGGATCGTCACGCTATCCCCGCCCACCGCCCGTGCCCGGCGCAACAGCTGCTCGAGAAACGCCACCGAGGTGCCCAGCAGCGGCAGCGTCCCTTTCGGCATCCCCACGCGCGTCGAGTGCAGCGGCTCGTCGCGGCTCGTGGCAGGGTGCAGCGTGATGTCCACGCCGGTCACCAGGTCGTCCTTGGCGGCACGGATTCGGAATCGCACCGAGTCCCCCGGACCCGAAACCAGCACCCCCGTCACCGCCCGGTCGCTGCGGCCGAACGACTCGAGCGTCGTGTCGTTGTAGGTGATGCTCTCGTAGCGACGATCCGCCTCGATCTGCCGTTCGGGACTCGAGCAGGCCAGGCCCGCAAGGAC
>DASTHG010000181.1:0-8807 GCA_035718325.1 Gemmatimonadales bacterium
GGTCAACCTCTACCGTCTTGGTTCGCCTCCTGTCTTTTCGAAACACGGCTGTCGGTTTCCGCACCAAACCCACCAGCGCCTCTCTCACGTCGGCCCAGTCGCCGCCGCGCGCCGTCGGTGAAGCGCGCCGCATCACCCACATCCCGAACAGCCCGAGCGTCCCGAAGATCAAATTCGGACCCCACATCGACAGGAACGGAGACAGAATCAGCCGGTCGCCGACGTCTTCGCCGACAATCAGGCCGATGTAGTAGATCGCGAACACCACGACACTGACGGCGAACACCAGTCCCGCCCCGCCGCGCGGAAAGCGCAGCGCCACTGGCACGCCGAGCAGGCCGAAGACGAAGCAGGCGACGGCGATCGTGAACTTCTTCTGGATCTCGACCTGATAGATCGCCTCGCGGCGCCGGGCGCCGTCGACCCGTTCATCCTCGCCGGCGGTGCCGCCCGCCGTGACGAGCGGCTGATGGGCGTAGGGATTCGAGACCGGTGCCTGGACGAGGGGCGTCTGCGCGCGGGGCGGCGGGACGTCGGCGCCGGGGCGGGGAACCCCCTGCGCCTCGGCCGTATCGGGGAGCAGCCAGCGCCCGAGGCGGCCGAGCAGGCGGCAATAGGGTCCCGGCGTCGAATCCGAGGCCTGAAAGATCTGCACCGGGCCGGCGGTGAGGCCGGCGAGACGCCGCAGGTCGTGCTCGACCGTCGTGTTCGCCTCGAGATGGGCGGCCCGCGCGTCGCTTTGTGCCGCGGCCACGACCTGCTCCATCTGGCAGATCGACATCTCGCGGTCGCTGCGATAGGTGTCCTCGTCCGTTTTCACGAACTGATTGGAGACGTTGCGAACGCGGACGTGATTGGTGTGAAAAAAGGTGCGATTGAACTGGTCGTCCGCCGCGCGGCGCACTTCCTGGATGTCGCCGTCCTCGAGCGTAAGGTACAAATCGGTCTGGCCGGGGGTATAAGCCATTTGCCCGCTGTCGGCCGTGATGATGCGACGGCGCTCGGCATCGCCCAGATCATAGATCGTCACGTCACGCAGCCGGTTGGTTGCCGGGTCGATGCGCGCCGCCCGCAGAAAGAACTGGCCCGGCACCACCTCGTTGATCACCTGCTCCTTGAGAGCGAGGGACGGCTTCTTGCGCTGGATATCCACGAGGAGCGTGCGTAGCCGGTGATTGGAGCGTGGCAGAATCTGATCGTTCCACAGAAACGCGAGCACCGCCACGGCTGTCGCCCCGAGGAGCACCGGCCGCGCGATGCGGCCCACGCTGATGCCGTTCGCCGTCATGGCGGTGATTTCGGAATCGGCGGCGAGGCGGCTCATCGTGTGCAACACGGCGACGAGCACCGCCATGGGCAGCGTCATCGCCACGATGAACGGAATCGACAACACGAACACTTCGACAATGACGCTGGTCGCCAGTCCTTTGCCGACCAGATTGCCGAGCTGCTTCGCGATCTGATTCAACAGCATCAGCGCGGTGAGCGCCGAAAGCGCGAAGCCGAGCGGGGCGATGTGCTGGCGCAGCAGGTAGCGGCTGAGGATGCGCACGGGTGGTCCGGGCAGTATATTCGGAACTCCAAGCTGCTACAAGGGATGTGGCGCCCCGCCTCGTTCGCCGTTCTCACCCTTCCACTGCTCGTCCCCTCCGCCCGCGCGCAGGCCAACGCCCGTGATTCGGTTCCGGCGTTCCGGCTGACCTATCGCTATCCGCCGGTCGGGGTCCCGAGTGTGGCGGCGCTCGCGCCGGGTGGACGGCTGGGACTGCGCATTGGTGCGACGGCCGTCGCCAACGCCTGGGCGCGCCGCGTGCAGGATGCCCTGCCGGCCGTCGATATCGCCCATCCGCCGGGGTCGCTCGCGCCACCCGCGTTCGCCGGAGCGGGCCCGGCCGAGCAGCAGGGGCCGGCGGTGTTCCGCGCCGCCGGCGCCACCGGCGTGCTGGGTCAGTTCGCGAGCCTGGGCATGGATCTCAGTCTCCGCTTCGAGCTCAAGGCGGACCAGTTTCGCAACCTCAAGTGCAACGCGCTCGAGCGACAGCAGGCCGTGTCGGGGTGTACCGTCGGCTTCCCCACGATCACGCCGACGCCGCAGTACGCAATCCGCTCCGGCGGTGTCGTGGGCCAGCGGCTGCACGTCAACGTCGACTTCGACAGCCAGCGCGAGTTCGACGCCAACAACAACCTGCAGGTCTGGTACGAGGGACTCGAGGACGAGATCCTGCGCCGCGTCGAGGCGGGCAACGTGTCGTTTCAGGCGCCCGGGAGCCGGTTCATCAGCGCCGCCGTTCCCGCCAACAACTTCGGCGTGCAGGCAATTACGCAGTTCGGGCCCCTCGAGCTACGTGGCATCTATGCGCAGCAGAAGGGGAACGTGGTGCGCGACCGCACGTACAACGTCGGCGAGACCACCACGGAGCCGCTCGACCGTCAGTTCCGCGATCTCGACTACGAGCAGGGCCGGTTCTTCTTCGCCGTCGACCCGGCGGCGATCCCCGGCTACCCGACCGTCGACATCCTCAACCTGCCGCCCCTGCTCCCCGATTCGTTGCAGGTGCAGGCGATCCAGGTGTACCGCTACCGCGCCCTGAGCCCGGGCACTTCGAGCAACCTGAACATCGGCGGCATCAAGGCCGTGGCGTGCGGTCCCGGGATCGCTGCCGTCGATTGCACGGGCGAGCGCGCCGGGCCGTTTCAGTGGGAGCTGCTGCAGCTCGGCAAGGACTTTTACGTCGACCCGAGCAATACCTGGTTCGTGCTCACTACACGGCTCGACCCCAGCGACTTCCTCGCCGTCTCCTATCTGCCGCGCGGCCAGGTGGAATGCGTGCCGGGCAGCCGCTGCGTCGGCACATTCCCGGTGCACGCCAATCCCGATTCGGCGCACGTCGACACGCTACGGCTGGTGTACGATCCGCGGCCCGGCGTCACCGCGGCGTCGCCGGCGTTCCGCTTCGAGATCCGCGCCGCCTACCGCATCGGGGGCCAGGAGCTTTCGCGCTCCAGCGTGGCGCTGGGACTGTCGGTGAACCAGCGCGAGCGCCCCGAGGGTTCGACCGAGACGTACCTCGCGCTCCTGGGGATCGCCCTCGCCACGGACGCGAACACGTTCGATCAGTACAACCGGTTGTTTCCGCGGGACCGCGACTTCGCGGGCCCGCTGCGCGACTACTTCGTCGTCTTTCCCAACCTGCGCCCCTTCGCCGATCCCACGAAGCTGGTCAGCGCCGAGCGCAACGACTCGCTGTACCGCACACCACGCGCGCTGCTCGCGGTGCAGGGACCGCCGTCGATTTTCACCCTCACGCTGCACGGCGACGCCTCCGCCGCGGCCGACAAGGGCACGCTGTCGCTGTCGAGCTTCCAGATCCGCGAGGGCAGCGAGAAACTGTACCTCGGCAACACGCTGCTCACGCGCGACGTCGATTACAGCATCGACTACACCGTCGGGCTGGTCACCTTCAAGCACCCCGACTCCCTCTTCACCACGGGGACCGCGACGATCCGCGCGCAGTTCGAGGAGCGCGCCACGTTCACCACCGCGCCCACGTCGATCTACGGGATGGCGGCGAAGTACGATCTGGGTACGGTGGGTCAGGTGTACCTCACGGGACTGTTTCAGAAGCAGCAGACGATCTTCACCCGGCCGCAGCTCGGCTTCGAGCCGGCCTCGAGCTTCATCGGCGGCATCAACAGCAACCTGCACTTTCAGCCAGGCTGGCTGACCCAATTGGTGCGGCTGCTGCCCGGCACGAGAAGCGACGCACCCTCGTTCCTGTCCATCACCGGGGAAGTGGCGCTGTCGCAGCCGCGCCCCAACCCGCTCGGCCAGGCATACATCGAGGAATTCGAGGGCACGGCGGGCCGTTTTGTCTCGCTCGACGAAAACGCCTGGCATTGGGGCAGCGTGCCGAGCTCGAGCCGCGGCGCAACGTCGTTCCAGATTCCGGCGACCGGGTTCGATACGCTCGACGCGGTGCCGCTCACCTGGCAATCGCTGCCGCTCGACCAGAAGGGCAACCCGGTGCAGTTTTTCGCGCGCGACATCGATCCGAACATCGTGCTGGTGGGCCAGGCGCAGTCGGCGGAGCCGGTGCTGTGGCTGATGCTCAAGCCCGACACCATGATGGGGCTCGCGAACAGCAACACCGGCATCCCGAACTGGCGGCGCCCCGGATCGGGCAACAACGCGCGCACCACCACCCGCTGGCGCTCCATCACACAGACCCTCTCGGCCACCGGCGTGGACTTGTCGCGCGTCGAGTACCTCGAGTTCTGGGTGTGGGAAGACAACAAGCGGACCGCGAAGGCGAACGGGGCGGCGATTCTGTTCGACTTCGGGTCGATCTTCGAGGACGCGCTCGCCTTTGTGCCGGAGACGCTCAAGGTCGTGAATGGCGATACCACCTACAGCGGCGTCCGCGTCGCGGGGCGGGGGCGGCTCGACTCGGAGCGCGACCCGGTGACCCATGCCTGGAACGCGGCGATCAACGACGAGGGGATCCTGAGCGACCGCATCACCGACGGGATCGTGGACGCGACAAACGGGGTCGACACGCTCATCGATACCCTGCCGCTGTGCAGCGCCACCGTGAGCGGCCAGATCGTGAGCCGCTTCTTCGGCGACCCGCGCTCGCGCTGCGGCCGCCACAACGGCGCCATCGATACCGAGGACCAGGACGGCGACGGCCAGCTCGACGTGGCCGTCGGCGCCAAGACGCGCGAGGATTTCGTCCGCTACGTCTTCCCGATCGGCGACGATCAGTTTTACGTGCGCGACGGTGGCATGATCCCCGCGCCGCCGGGTACGGGTGGCGGCGCTTCGGGGTGGCGGCTGTATCGCATCCCTTTCCATACCGACACGCTGCAGGTGGGCACACCCAACCCACGGCAAGTCCAGGCGCTGCGGATCACGATCCTCGCGCCCGAGGCGGACCACAGCCAGCCCGATCCCCAGATCTTCTTCGGTCTCTCGCGGGTGCAGCTCGTCGGTGCGACCTGGCTGAAGCGGGCCGATACTCCCATCGGTGGTCTGGGCGGCGACCACGGCACGGGGCTCGGCAGCGTGACGGCATCGGTCGTAAGCACGCAGAACCGCGACCTGGGCTACACCCCGCCGCCCGGGGTTGTGAACCAGGCGTCGCGCCAGGACACGCCGATCCAGATCGGCGTGACCCAGGTCAACGAACAATCGCTGCGCGTGCTCGCGACCGGCCTCGGGGTGGGGCAGCGCGCCGAGGCGTTCACGCGCTTCGGCTCGGAGGGGGACAAGAATTTTCTGGGCTATCGCCAGCTGCGGGTATGGGCGCGCGGGCGCGGGCCCGGGTGGGAAGAGGGCGATCTCGAGTTCTACCTCAAGGTCGGCAAGGACGTCGACAACTTTTACATGTACCACACCGCGGCGCGGACGTCGTCGTGGGAGCCGGAGGTGGTGGCGACGCTGGACCGGTGGATTTCTCTGCGCACGCGCATTCAGCTGGCCTGGCTGGCGGGCGACGCGCCGCACGTCTATGCGGGGTGCCCCGACAGCACGATCGTTCCCAACGACACCGCCTACGTGATGTGCGACGGTCCCTACATCGCCCACATCCGGGATCCGGGGGTGTCGCCGCCCAATCTCGCCGCGGTGCAGGAAGTGGCGGCGGGCATCCTGCGCGTGCGCTCGACGGCGTTCATCGATCAAGCGGAAGTCTGGGTGGACGACATCCGGCTGTCGGATGTGGTGCAGACCGCGGGCACCGCCGCGGCGCTCGACGTGGCGCTCACGGCGTCGAATCTCGCCGACGTCACGATCGACGTGTCGCGCCGCGACGGCAACTTCCGCCAGCTCGGGGAGGCGCCCTCGTACCAGACGACCAACGGGTTCAACGTCGCCAGCACGCTGCACCTGGAACGCTTCTTCCCCGTGTCGTGGGGACTCGCGGCGCCGCTCGTGGTGACCTACACCGGGGCGACGAGCGCCCCGATCTTCCTCACCGGCACCGATCTGCCGGGGGACGCGCTGGCGGGACTGCGGACGCCGCTGTCGACCGCCACGAGCTACACGTTCTCGCTGCGCCGC
Source organism: Gemmatimonadales bacterium (assembly GCA_035718325.1). Lineage (GTDB taxonomy): Bacteria > Gemmatimonadota > Gemmatimonadetes > Gemmatimonadales > GWC2-71-9 > DASTHG01. The sequence continues at coordinate 6,062 of DASTHG010000181.1, forward strand.
AGCCGGCGCGCGCGCCACGGCGTTACCCACTGGCTGGCCGATCCGCTGTCGCTCACCGCGACCTACTTCAAGGCCGACGACCGCTCCAATCTCGACGAAGCGACGTCGCGCACCTGGTCCGCCTCGGTGGATTACGCGCTGCAGCCCGGGGCGACCACGATTCCCGCGGCGCCGCGCTTTCTTGTGAGCCTGGTGCGCAAGCTCCCGCCGTTCATCGGTAAGAGCGCCTTCGCCGATGGACTGGAGCACCTGCGGCTGCGCCTCTCCCCCACGTCGATTCGGCTGCGCTCCACGCTGTCGGGGAGTAACGCGGCGCGCTCGGTGTTCCGCGTACCCGTCGCCGATACGGGCGACCGGCACATCCTGCCGGCGCTGTCGCTGAGCCGCGCCTGGCGCAATACCGCCTCACTCGGCCTCGGGCCGCTGCCGGGGCTGGCGCTGCAGGCGGATCTCGCGTCGCAGCGTGACCTGCGGGACTACGGCGACTCGAGCAGCATCGCCCGCGTCGCGGGGCTGGCCCGCCGCTCGCTGCTGGGCGTCGACGTCGGGTTCGAATCGCAGCGCACCATCGGCACGTTCTCCGGGCTGACACCGAACTTTACCCCCTGGTTACGGCCGCGCGCCGCCTTCGCAACCAGTTTCGTCCTGATCCGTGACCCCAATGGGCGCGCGCCGATTCGCGACGGAGGCGACAGCGCCGGGGGCTTCCATCTGCCGACGTCGTACAGCAACAGCCAGCATGCCGAGCTCGGTACGCAGGTCGACCTGGGCCGCCTGGGACGCGGGCTGTTCGGCGACTCGGCGCGCGTCACCCGCTGGCTGCGCAAGGTGACGCTGATCGACATCGCCTACAGCCGCGACCGCACGTCGACGTTCAGCGGCGTCGCGGCGACGCCTTCGCTCGGCTATCAGCTCGCGGTCGTGGGGTTCGGCGGATTCCTGAGCCAGAACGGCGCGCTGCCGACGTCGGCGACGAACACCGCCACGACGCGGGCCACCACCACCCTCGGCCTGCCGCTCGGGTTCCGGCTCACCGGCCTCTATCAGCAGACCACGGGCCAGACGCTGATCCTGCGCCTCACCGAGCTGGTTCCGATCAGCACCGCGGTGCGTGAATGGCCGTCGGGCACGCTCAGCTGGACGGTGTCGCCGTCGCGCTCGAGCCTGGGGCGGATCCTGTCGGGACTGACGGCGCAGCTGTCGGTGCGCTATCACGACGTGACCAACACGCAGGCGAGCCTCTCCGGGGCCGTCAGCGCGGGCCTCGCGACGTCGGTCAGCAAGGACCACAGCATCTCGCCCAGCGTCACCGCGTCCTGGGCGAAGGGGGTGCTGACGTCGTTCGACGCCACCCGGCTGGTCACCGACCAGATCACGGCCGGTAACGCCTTCCAGACGACGCACAGCCAACGCAACGCCAGCGTATCTTTCGCATGGCGTCCGCCGCCCGCGATCCTCAAGCTGAAGACGTCGATCCGGACGACGGCACGGTATTCCTACGCGCTCAACGCCACGTGCCTCCAGTCGGCGGGGCAGGGTGCCTGCGTCCGGTACGTCGACAGCCGCCACAGCGAGGGACAGTTGACGCTCGATACGAGTTTCCCGCCCAGCTTGAGCGCGGGATTGCAGGTGGCTTACGACCTGGATGACGAGCGGCAGATCAACCGCAAGGTCTCGCAGCTCACGCTGACGGCGTTCGTGCAGCTCAACACCAACGTGGGGCAGATCCGATGAGCCGTCGCGTCTTCTGGCTGGGCGGGATGGTGACGGCGGTCGTCGGCGTGGCGGCGCTGGCGTGCGGCGCACGCGCCAAATCCCCGGTGCGCGAGTTCGACGGCGCCAAGGCGTTCACATATCTGACACAGCAGGTGCAGTTCGGGTACCGCATCCCCGGGACGCCGGCTCACGAGCAGACCGGTGACTGGATCCTGGCGCAGCTCAAGGCCCGCGCCGACACGGTGTGGGTGCAGGACATCACGCACCGCATGGCATCGGGCAAGACGATGCACCTGCGCAATTTCTTCGCCCGCTTCCGGCCGCAGGCGGTGGAGCGGATTCTCTATCTTGCGCATTGGGACACGCGTCCCACCGCCGACCAGGCCACCGACAGCGCCGACCGCAAGAAGCCGGTGCTGGGGGCGTCGGACGGCGCCTCCGGTGTGGCCGTGCTGCTCGGCGTGGCGGATGCGCTGAAAGCGAAGCCGCCCGCGGTGGGGGTCGACCTGTTGTTCGTGGACGGCGAGGACTACGGCAACTTCGCCGACTCGAACGACGTGTTGATCGGTTCGCGGTGGTTCGCCGCGCACCAGCCCACCGGGTACCCGCCACTCTTCGGGGTGCTGTTCGACATGGTGGGTGACAAGAACCTCGACATCAATATCGAAGGGAACAGCCAGGCGGTGGCGCCGGAAGTGGTCGACCGGGTGTGGAAGATGGCGAGCGCGTTGGGGTACGGCGACACGTTCCTCCCGCAGGTGCGGTTCACGCTGATCGATGATCATGTCTCACTGCAAAAGGCCGGCATTCACGCGATCGACGTGGTCGACTTCAATTACTCGTATTGGCACACCACCAACGACACGGTGGACAAAGTCAGTGCCAACTCTCTCCAAATTGTCGGCGATGTGGCCATGGCGCTGGTCAGGGACGCGGGGCAGTAGGCGGGCATCCGCTGACTTCCGATCCGTTCCGCGTGAATCGGATCTCCCACTTTTCCAAACTGTCGTTACTGTCGCGCGGTGGATGA
>DASTHG010000182.1:0-3403 GCA_035718325.1 Gemmatimonadales bacterium
ATCTCGGTGACGCCGGCGGGAGGCTCAGCGAACGTCACGTTGCCGTTGCCGCCCAGGATCTCCGTGTCCTGCTCGTCCGCGAGGCGGATCTGGACGCCGTGCTCCCCGATCTCGGTGCGCTTGCCCTTGAGACGCAGCACGAGGTGCAGCCGCGGATGCATCGCGGGGAACTGCTGCACCCAAATGTGCTGGAAGATGCCGAGGACGGAGATTTTTCCGGCTTGATCGACCAACGCGTAGTCGGCGACGACGGCGAAGTCGAGGTGCATGGCAGGGAACTTACCATGCACCCCGGACTCCGCCTACGCTCACTTCTTGGCGAGGTTTACGAACACGCGCGTTTTCTCCCAGGCGAGCGCGAGGATGGCGGTCTCGCCCTGCGGCTCGAGCGTGATCACGAACCGGTCGACCGGCTGCGCCGTCGCCGCGACCTGCATGTCGACGCGAACAAAGTCGGAATCGGCGCTGTAGTCGGTGCCCCAGAGGTTGGCGCGCTTCGGATCGGCGCATTCCGCGGCGTTCGCGCAGGGGGCCTTGGTCTGCTTGTTGAAGATCAGTTTCCAGCCGGCCGCCTGCGGCAGCGTCCATAGCGTGTACGTCCCGGCGGGAATCGTCTGACCGCCCACCGAGAGGTCGCCCGAGGTGGTGAACCGGGTGGCGAAGTTCGCGCCGGTGCGCCAGACCTGGCCGTACGGAACGACGGGGCGGGGCGAGCCGCCTTCGGCGCCGAAGATGACGCGGCCGCGCATCGAGGGACGGCCGTACTCGACGAGCAGCGCGGCCCCACCCACCGACCCCTTCACCGAATCGGGCGGCGAGAGCTGCCCCAGCGGGGGACGCCCTGCGAACGTCGTCGCCAGCCTCGCGAGATCGACCGCCGCCTGGCGGGCGGAGTGGACCTTCTGTGTCGTCAGCCGGCCGTCGACGCGCTGGATCTGGCCGGCCGCGTTCACGGCGAAGAGGGTGGGCGCATCGCCCTCGAAGGCCACCGTCAGCGAGTCCTTGGCAGGATGGCGGGCGATGAGATTGGTGACCGACGTCGCGCCCAGGGGCAGCGTCGCCACGGTGTCGCGCTTGGACAGCGCGGCGCGCCGGCCGTACAGCTCATACATGTCGTACGAGAAATTGATGAACGGCAGTGCCCCGCCCGGCGTGGGCACTTTGAACGTGGTATGCGTCGTGTCGCGCGTGACGTCGACTTGCGTCGTATCGCCGAACTGCGCCACGAAGCGCGTGACCGGCGCCTGCGGGTTCGAGACGTTCTTGTTGGTCATCTCGAAGTGTGCCATGGTGCCGTTGGCGTTCAGCGTACCGGTGTAATGCCGCTGGATCAGGGCGGTGCCGCGGACCAGCATGTCGCCTTCCACGGTGGTCCCGGTGCGCTTGTATTGCTCGGCGACGATGGTGTCGGCCCCGAGCGTCACCACGAACGCCCCCTGGGCGTTCTGGGCGGCGAGGGGAATGCTCGCGGCGAGTCCGAGCAGCGCGAGCGGGACGGCGATGATTCTCATAGGGACGGGTCTCTCCTGTGTGAAACCGGTTTCCAACGTGTTACTTCACCCGAACCGACTTCAATTCATCGTTCCCTTTCACCGCGTTCACAACGTCCATGCCCTTGGTCACCTGTCCGAAAACGGTATGGACGCCGTCCAGATGCCGTTGCGGCGAATGACAAATGAAGAACTGGCTGCCGCCGGTGTCCTTGCCGGCATGCGCCATCGACAGCGTGCCGGCGACGTGCTTGTGCACGTTGCGGCTCGTTTCGCACTTGATCGTATAGCCGGGTCCTCCGGTTCCTACCGCCCCCTTCCCGGTCTTCGAATAGGGATCGCCGCCCTGAATCATGAAGTTGGGAATTACCCGGTGAAACTTGGTGCCGTCGTAGAAGCCGGAGTTGGCCAGCTTCTCGAAATTCGCGACGGTGTTGGGGGCCTCGTCGGCGAACAGCTCGAGCTCGATTGTGCCGCGAGCGGTCTCCATGGTAGCGGTCTTGTTGGGCATCAGGTCTCCACGTCGAAGTTCTCGTCGGCCTGCTGAACGGTTTTGGTGCCTACAATCACGGTCGACACGGCGGAATTGTCCAGCACGAACTTGAGCGCCAGCTGTGCAGCGCTGCACCCGGCGCGCTGCGACAGCTCGCGCACCCGGTGTCCCAGCTGCGCCAGCTGTGCCACGTACTGCTGCGGCATGCGGGCGCGGATGTCGCCCGCGTCCCAAGTGCTGTCCGGCGAGTAGCGGCCGGCGAGGAATCCGTTGGCGAGCGGCTCCCGCGCGATCACGCCGATGTCGGCGGCGCGCGCGGCGGGGAAGAAAGCCGATTCCGCCTCACGCCGGGCCAGGTTGTACACCAACTCCACCACGTCCGGCATCGTCGACTGAATTGCCGCCAACCCCTCTTCGGGCGAGTGCACCGATACGCCATACGCGAGGATCTTGCGCTCCTGCTTCAGGTCTTCGAGCACGCCATACGTCGCCATATCGGCGATCTGCGCCTGCGACGGATTGTGGAGCAGCAGCAGGTCGACGTAGTCGGTCTGCAGCCGCTCGAGCGAGCGGCCCAGCGCGAAGCGGATGTACTCAGAGGAAAAGTTGGCATCGTGCGTGACCGGAAGCGCCACGTCGGGCAGGATCTGCGCGTAGGGCACGCCCGCCGCCTGCGCGACGCGCTCGCGGAGCAGCGGGTGCAGGTCACGATTGTAAAAGTTGCCGCCGACCTTCGTGATGATGCGGACGTCGCCGCGCCGGTCCGCCAGCGCCTCGCCGAGCAGCTCCTCGCTGTGCCCGTGGCCATAGACATCGGCGGTGTCGAAGCAATTGCATCCCAGCTCCACGGCGCGCCGCACGGCGTGGATCGACTCCGCATCGTCGGTCGGACCGTAGGAGTTGCCATAGCGGTTGCCGCCGATCGCCCAGGCGCCGAAGCCAACCTCGCTCACGGCCCATCCCGTCCGGCCGAGCAACCGCCGGTTCACGCCAGCAACGCCTCGAGCTGCCCAGGGCTCTCCACGGGGAGCGAGCAGGTCGTGCCCACACACACCGTGGCCTGCGCCCTGTCGGCGATGCGTCGCACGACCACTGTGCGGGGCCGGCATCGCTGCAATGCGAGGAGGTGCATCGCGCATGCCGGGCCCGGTCCGACCGGGCCTGCGACGTCGACACGCGTGGGCGGATGCAGCGCCCAATCGATGGCGCTGAGCAGCGTCGCCCCGTGCAGCCCCAGGTCGGCGGCGACGCCGGCGAATGCGCCGAGTTGGCGGTCGAGCCGTGAGCGCCACTCGGGATCATCGGTGAGCGTCCACAGCCGCGCGAGCACGAGCGCCGCGACCCCATTGGGGGACGGCGTGGGTGCGTCCTGGACCGGCTTGGCGCGGGTCGCGAGATAACCCGTCCCGCTCTCCCCCTG
>DASTHG010000183.1:0-3027 GCA_035718325.1 Gemmatimonadales bacterium
GCGTCGCTGGCGTACCTGCAGCAACCGACCAACGCGTCCGCGGGCGCGGCCATCGGCCCGCCGGTCACCGTGGCCATCCTGGACGCCTTCGGGAACCAGACCACCTCCACCGCCGTCGTCACGTTGGCCATCGGGACCAACCCGAGCGGCGGCACCCTCTCGGGGACGACGCCGATCGCGGCGGTCGCCGGCGTCGCGACGTTCACCGACTTGAGCATCAATAAGCTGGGAACCGGCTACACCCTGGTCGCGTCATCCGCTGGCCTCACGGGCTCGACCAGCGGTCCGTTCAACATCGTGGCCGGATCGGCGACGCAGCTCACCTTCTCGGTGCAACCGACGCAGACGACCGCCGGGGCGTCGATCACTCCCGCCGTGAAGGTCACGGCGCTCGACGGCATCGGGAACGTGGCGACGTCGTTCACCGGGAACGTCACCGTCGCGATCGGGGTGAACCCCGGCGGTGGCACGCTGTCCGGCACGAAGACCATCGCCGCGGTGGCCGGCGTCGCCACGTTCTCGACGCTGAGCATCGACATGAGCGGCACCGGCTATACGCTGGGCGCGTCGGCGAGCGGCGTGAGCGGCGCCACCAGCAACGCCTTCACCATCAAGGCGGGTACGCTCACCCAGCTTGGCTTCACGGTGCCACCGTCGGCCGCGACCGCCGGGGCGACGATCACGCCGGCGGTGAAAGTGGCGGGACAGGATGCGTTCGGGAACCTGGTGACGACGTTCACCGGGAGCGTCCAGGTGGTGATCACGCCGGGATCGGGCACCACGGGAGCCACGCTCTCCGGAACCACGACCGCGAGCGCCGTCGCGGGAGTCGCGACATTCTCCACGCTGAGCATCGACAAGACCGGCCTCGATTACAAGTTGACCGCGTCGTCCGGTGTGCTCACCAGCGCGATCAGCCCGATCTTCGCGATCAACGCCGGCACGCCGACGCAGGTGACGATCGATCAGCAACCGACCACCACGGTCGCGGGGACAGCCATCACACCGGGAGTCACGGTGACGGCGCGGGATGCTCTGGGCAACCCTGTGAAGACGTTCGTCGGCAACGTGACGGTGGCCCTCGCCGTGAACCCCGGCAGCGCCACGCTGAACGGAACCAAGACCGTGGCGGCGGTAGCCGGAACGGCGACGTTCGGCAATCTCAGCATCAACGTGGCGGCAACCGGGTATCGCCTGGCGGCGACCTCGAGCGGCCTGACCCCGGACACCAGCACGGCGTTCAGCATCACCGCCGCCGCGGCTACCAAGCTGGCGTTCACCGTTCAGCCGGTGAACACCCTCGCCGGAGCCAACATTACGCCCGCGGTGCAGGTGAGCGCCGTCGACAACTTCGGCAACGTCGTGACGACGTTCGCTGGGAGCGTGACGGTGGCGATTGCGTCGGGCACGGGTACCGCGGGGGCGGTGCTCTCGGGAACGCTGACGCAACCGGTGGCGGGTGGCGTGGCGTCGTTCGGCGACCTGAACATCAATCTTACCGGTACCGGCTACAAACTCGCGGCAACGGGCGCCGGGCTGACCGCTGCCCTCCCGAGTACCGCGTTCACGATCAACTGATGCAGCCGTGCGTTGCCAACGAGACAAAGCAAAGCAAGTCGCATTGGACGCGCGCACGCCGGGAGTGGGGCTAGGACGCGGGGACGCGGGGGCCGCACGGCCTGGGCATCATCTTGCGAGGCCGGCAATCGATCCGACCGGGCAGCCCGGGTCGAGCGCCCCCGCGTCCAACGCGTCCGGCGTCCCCACTCCCGGCGTGCGCGCGGTCACGGACCTTCGGATCCCCAATCCCGGCACGCGCGCTGACTCGGACAACGGATCCTGACTCCACGCCGGGACCTGTTCTCGGGACTCGAACGCTGGCCGCTGGCGCGACCGGGTCCGGCCTAGGTAAACTCTACCGTTTCCGGCGCTTACCTCACTCGAAACCGGACCGGTACCCGCCCCACGATGTCCACCGCCACCGAACACACCGCTCCCCGCGGTCTCGAGGGAGTCGTCGCCAATGAATCGGCCATCTGCTATGTGTTCGGCGAAGAAGGCCGCCTCATCTACCGCGGCTATGACATCAACGATCTCGCCGATCACTCGACCTTCGAAGAGACGGCGTACTTGCTGTTGTACGGTGACCTCCCCACCAAGCCGCAGCTGAAGGAATTCAGCGCCGGCCTCAAGGCGGCGCAGAAGCTCGACAAGGTGGTGCAGCGCATCATCAAGGATGCGCCCGCCACGGCCAATCCGATGGACGTGCTGCGCACCGCCGTCAGCGCCGCGGTGTTCGTCGACCCCGACCGGGCCGACAATTCGCTCGAAGGGGAGCGCCGCAAGGCGATCCGGCTGATCGGCCAGCTGCCAACGATGGTGGCGTTGTTTCACCGGCTGCGAAATGGCCTGAAGCCGCTCTCGCCACGCCGCGGGCTTTCGGCGGCTGGTAACTTCCTCTATCTGATCTCCGGAGAGACGCCGAGCGACGAGGCGGAACACGCATTCGACGTCGGGCTGATCCTGCATGCCGACCACGAGCTGAACGCGTCGACGTTCGCGGCCCGGGTCATCGCCGCCACACTGGCCGATGTGCATGGGGCGGTGACCGGAGCGGTCGCGGCCCTGGCGGGACCGTTGCACGGCGGCGCCAACGCCGAAGTCATGAAAATGCTGCTCGAGATTCAGACGCCGGAACGCGCCGAGGCGTGGGTGCGTCAGGCGCTGGCGGCGAAGCGCAAGATTTCGGGGTTCGGGCATCGTGTCTATCGCACCGAGGATCCCCGGGCGGCACATCTGCGCCGCATGGCGGAAGCGTTGGGTCAGCAGGCGGGCCAGCCGCACTGGTTCGCGATGCAGCGCGTGATCGAAGACCTGATGCGCAAGGAGAAGGGGCTCTACGCCAACGTCGACTTCTATTCAGCGTCGATGTACTACGTGATGGGCATCCCGCTCGACCTCTATACGCCGATCTTTGCCGTGAGCCGGGTCAGTGGATGGTGCGCACACGTGTTGGAGCAGCACGCC
>DASTHG010000184.1:0-9979 GCA_035718325.1 Gemmatimonadales bacterium
CCTCCCCGGCATGCGCTGCATCGCGGTCACGGGGACGAACGGCAAGACGACGACGACGGCGCTGGTCGCGCATCTGTTGCGGGCCGCCGGCCTCAATGCCGAAGCCGCCGGCAATATCGGGGTGCCCTTGGCCGACCTCGCCCTGGCCGACCTCAGGCCGCAATGGCTCGCCGTGGAGGTGTCGTCGTTCCAGCTGCATGACAGTCCCGATTTCGCGCCGGAGATCGGGGTACTGACGAACCTCGCTCCCGACCACCTCGACCGCTATCCCGACGTCGCGTCGTACTACGCCGACAAGCGCCTGCTGTATCGCAACGCCACCGCCGACAACGTCTGGGTGGTGAACGGCGACGATCCCGCATCGCTCGACCTGGTGCGCGGGATTCGCGGTCGCCAGGTGCGGTTCGCGACAGGCGGGCCCGCCGACGCATGGTACGACGGCGCGGGGCGCTCGCTGATGCTCGGCGGCAGCGCGCTCTTGCCGCGCGACGCGCTCGCGCTCCTGGGATTGCACAACGTTGCCAACGCCCTCGCCGCCGCCCTCGCGGTGCACGAGGCCGGGATCGCCCCGGGGGCGATCGCCGAGGGACTGCGCACGTTCCGGGCGCTGCACCACCGTCTCGAGACGGTGGCGGAGACCGGTGGAGTGCGCTGGATCAACGACTCCAAGGCGACCAATGTCTCCTCGACCGCGGTGGCGATCGAGGCGATGGACCGGCCGTTCGTGCTGCTCCTCGGGGGCCGGCACAAAGGGGAGCCGTATATCCGGCTGGGGCCCTTGCTCAAGGAAAAATGTCGGCTGGTGATCGCGTTTGGAGAGGCGGGGCCGCGGATCGAGACCGATCTCAAGGGCACGGTGCCGCTCCAGCGCGGTGGGGACTTCGCCGATGTCATGCGGCGCGCGCGGCAGGCGGCGCGGCCGGGGGACGCGGTGCTGCTGTCTCCCGCCTGCTCGAGCTACGACATGTTCACGAACTACGAGGAGCGCGGCGCGACGTTCGAGCGGCTCGCGAGCACCCCGTGAGGGATCGCCGCTGGGAAACACGCCTCCTCGCCGTCGTGGCGATGGCCTTATCGATGATCGGCATCATCGCCGTATACGGCGCCTCGAGTCTGATCAGCGTCAAGGAGGGCGACGTCGTCGGATCGGGGTACGCCCTCAATCAGGCGGTGGGACTCGTGGCGGGGGGCCTCCTGGCCACGATGCTGGCGCGTCTCGATTACCACTTCTGGGAGCAGCGCGCCTGGCTGGTGCTGGGCATCGTCGGGGTGCTGCTGCTGATCCCGCTGCTGCCGTTCACGCACGCCATCGCGCCTGCCCGCAACGGGGCGCGGCGCTGGGTCGAGATCGCCGGAATCGGCATGCAGCCGTCGGAGCTCGCCAAGCTTGCCGTCGTCATGTGGACCGCGATGCTCGCCGCCAAGAAGGGAGAGGTGATGCGCACCTTCAGGCGCGGCGTGCTGCCGGTCGCGGCGGTCGTGGGGCCGCTCGTGTTGCTGATCTTTCTCGAGCCCAACCTGTCGATGGCGCTGCTCGTCACGCTGCTGGCGGGAGTCGTGGTGTTTTCGGCGGGCGCGAAGATCGGGCACTTTCTGCTGCTCGGGGTCGGCGCCACCCCGCTCGTGTTTGGCGCCGTGGCGACGGCGCAATACCGGGTGGCGCGCGTGCTCACCTTCCTGAACTCCGGCAGCGCTCCCACCGAGGCGACGTGGCAGGTGCATCAGTCGCTCGTCGGGATCGGCGCGGGCGAGGTCACGGGCGTCGGGATCGGGCACGGCATGCAGAAGCTCGGCTATCTGCCCTACGCCTACTCCGACTTCATCTTCTCCACGATCGGCGAAGAGTGGGGCTTCCTGGGATTGCTCGTCTTGACGGTGGCGTTCGGCGTGTTCGTGTGGCTGGGCTTCCGCATCGCCCGCTCGGCACGCGATCCGTTCGGTCAGTTGCTCGCGACCGGCCTCACGGCGATCATCGGCATCGGCGCGGTGCTGCACATGGGCGTAACACTGGCGATCCTTCCCGCGACGGGCATTACGCTGCCGTTCGTGTCGTACGGCCGCTCGAGCCTGCTCGTCGCGCTGGCGGCGACGGGGATCCTCATCAGCGTGGGGCAGGGGAGAACGGGGAGAGAGACCGGATGAGAAAATGTAGAATGCAGAATGATGAATGCAGAATTCAAAGGGCGAGCCCATTCTACATTCTGCATTCTACATTCTGCATTGGACATTGGTCGTGAAAGTTCTCTTTACCGGGGGCGGCACCGGCGGCCATCTGATGCCCGCGCTCGCGCTGGCCCAAGCGCTGCGCGACCTGCGCCCCGAGGCCGACATCGTGCTCGTCGGCGCCGAGCGTGGCATCGAGGGCGAAGTCCTGCCGCACTATCCCTATCGCTACGATCTGCTTCCCGTCGAACCGATCTACCGGTTCCAGTGGTGGCGCAATCTGCGCTGGCCACTGATTGCGTGGCGCGCGTGGTGGTCGGCAGGCGCGGTGTTGGACCGCGAGCGCCCCGACATCGTGGTGGGGACGGGAGGCTACGTCTCGGGTCCCGTCGTGTGGCGCGCCCAGCGGCGCGGTATTCCCACCGCGCTGCAGGAGCAAAATGCGCTCCCGGGGATCGCCACGCGCTGGCTGGCGCGGGGCGCGCGGCAGATTCACCTGGGCTTTCCCGAAGCGCAGGCGCGGTTGCGTCCCGGCCCGCGCACCGTCGTCTTCGCGCTCGGCAATCCGATTCGACCACCGGCGCCGGCGGAAGACGGCGATCGCACCACCGCGCTCGCGGCGTTCGGGTTCTCGTCCGACCGGCCGACGGTGCTCATTTTCGGCGGCAGTCAGGGGGCGCGCGCGCTCAACTACGCGGTGGCGGGCGCGCTGGAGCACGGCGGATTGTCCGACGTCAATGTGTTGTGGGGTGCGGGTCCGATGCACGCCAGCACCTTCGCGCGCTACGCCGTGCGCGGCCGCGTCGTGGTGCAGGGATTCTTCGATCCGATGGCGCGCGCCTATCGCGCCGCCGATCTCGTCGTGTGCCGCGCCGGCGCGATGACGAGCGCGGAAGTGTGCGCCTGGGGCAAACCGAGTGTGCTCGTGCCGCTGCCGCACTCCGCCGCGGATCATCAGCTGCACAACGCGCGCGCGCTGGCGCAGAGTGGTGCGGCAGTGGTACTCGAGGAGCGCGATCTCATGGGTCGCTCCCTCAGCGCGCTGGTCCATCAGCTGCTCGCCGACCCCGCGCGACGCGAGGCGTTGGCGGCTGCGGCGCGCAGTCGGGGGCAACTAGACGCCGCTCGGGAGGTGATGTCAAAGATTTTGACACTCTTCGGCAATTGATCGGTCGGCTCTTTTCTAAGTTTCTGGAATTTCTTATATTAGCTCCCCACGGATGACCTTGTTTGCACCCGACGGCGATACCCGCCCCGTCCATTTCATGGGCATCGCCGGAGCGGGGATGAGTGCCCTGGCACTACTCGCCAGGCGCCGCGGGGTGCCTGTAAGTGGTTGCGATAACGACACTTCTGGTGCTGGCGACCTGGAAGCGCTGGGTATTCGCGTGCTCCGGGGCCACGATCCGGCGCACGTGGACCACGCCCGAGCGGTGGTGGTGACGGCCGCTGTCTCTGCCAACCATCCCGAGCTCGAACGGGCGCGTGAGCGCGGTGTCCCCGTCGTGCGGCGCGCTGATGCCTTGGGCGCCGTCGTGCGGGGCGCGACAGTGGTCGCGGTCTCGGGGACGCACGGGAAGACCACGACGACCGCCATGTGCACCCACGTGCTCGCCGCCGTCGGACGGGATCCGACGGGACTGGTGGGAGGTCGGATCGCTGCTTGGGGGGGGAATGCGCGGATCGGTGGATCGACGCTGTACGTGGTCGAGGCTGACGAGTTCGACAAGGCATTTCTCGCCTTGGCGCCGACCGTCGCCGTGATCAACAACGTCGAGGCCGATCACCTGGAATGCTACAACGGCAGCGTGGCGGCGCTCGAGGACGCGTTCGTGCAATTCGCCGGTCGCGCCGAGCGCGTGATCGCCGGGGTCGACGATCCCGGCGCGGCACGCGTGGCCGCGCGGCTCACGGTCCCGGTGTGGCGCTTCGGGACCGCGGATGACGCCGACGTGCGGCTCACCGCGATCGACCTCGGGCCGCACGGATCGCGTGCGACCCTCGTCCTTCCCGACGGCCGGCGCCTGCCGCTCGCGCTCGTGCTCCCGGGGTTGCACAATTTGCGCAATGCGGCCGCCGCCCTCGCCGTGGCGGCGGCGCTCGACGCCGATGTGCCGCTGGCCGCCGCCGCCCTCGCTGGCTTCACCGGGGCGGCGCGTCGTTTTGAGCGGGTGGGAGAAGCCGGGGGCGTGACGATCATCGACGACTACGCGCATCACCCCAGCGAAGTGCGCGCCACGCTCGCCGCCGCACGCCAGGCCTTTCCGGGCCGGCGCCTCGTCGCCGTCTTTCAGCCGCATCTCTATTCGCGCACCGCACTGCTTGGCGACGCGCTGGGACGCGAGCTGGCCCAGGCGGATGTGGTGATCGTCGCGCCGGTGTACGCAGCCCGCGAAGCGCCGCTCCCCGGTGTGACCGCCGACATCGTCGCGCGCAGCGCGCGCGCCGCCGGTGTCAGCCCCGAGCTCGTGACCGACCGCAGCGCGCTCACCGATCGCGTGGCGCTGGCCGCACGCGCCGGCGACGTCGTCCTCACGCTCGGCGCGGGCGACGTGACGCGCGTCGGGCCGGAGCTGCTGCGCGCGCTCGGGGGGACGGCATGAGGACGCTGGCGCAGTGGCGCGAGCGCCCCTGGGCGAAGGCCGCCGCGATCCTTGCCGGCGCAGTGATTCTGTGGCTGGGCGGACCGCTGCTCTTGCGGCACGTGGGGTTCTTCCGGGTGCGACAGATCGAGCTGGTGGGCGTGCGCTACATGGCGCCCGGGGCGGTCATCGGCGCGCTGGCGCTCGCGCCGCAGGCGAGCGTGTTCGACGCGACCGATCCGCTGACGGCCCGACTGCGCACGCTGCCGGGCATCGCCGATGCGCGGGTGGTGCGTCGCTTCCCCGGCGCCCTCAAGGTGATCGTGCGCGAGGTCGAGCCGGTGGCGCTCGTCCCGGGCGCGGCGGGAGGGCCGCTCACGGTGGTCGATTCGGGTGGGCGGGCGCTGCCGTACGATCCGTCGCGCGTCGGGCTCGACCTGCCGGTGGCGGCGAGCGCCGATTCGGGTCTCGTGGCCGTCCTGGCGCTGGTACAGTCGGTCGATCCGGCGTGGTTCGAGACGATTTCGTCGGCGCGGCCGACGCGCGGGGCGAGCGGAGTGGTGCTGCAAATGGGAGGGAAGCGCGTTCTCATGGCACGCGATGCCGGGCCCGACGTGATCCGCGCCGTGGAACGCGTCACCGAGGACCTCGCCACCCGCGAGCGGAGCTATACCGAACTCGATGCCCGGTACGCGGGACAAGTGATCGTCCGCAAGACCACCGGGACCGGTGGCGCGTGAGTCGCGATCGCCGCCTGGTGGCCGGGCTCGATCTCGGCAGCACCAAGACCTGCGCGGTGATCGCGGAGGTCGTGGGCGAGCTGCCGCGCTCGCCGCTCGCCAAGGTGCTGGGCGTGGGGCTCGCCAAGAACAGCGGCGTGCGGCGCGGCGTGGTGCGCGACATCGAAGAGACGACCCGTTCCGTGACCGCTGCGTTGCGCGACGCCGAGCGGATGTCGGGGGTCAAGGTCCAGGCGGTGACCTGTGGCATCGCGGGGGAGCACGTGTCGGCGCGCGGATCCTCGGGCGTCGTCGCGGTGAACGGCGACGAGATCACCCCCTCCGATGTCGCCCGGGTGAACGAGGTGGCGCGCGCGGTGTCGCTCGGACCGGACCAGGAGCTGCTGCACGATATTCCGCAGGAATACATCGTGGACCAGCAGCGCGGCATCTCCGATCCGATCGGCATGACCGGAATGCGGCTCGAAGTCGAGGCGTACCTCGTCACCGTGCAGTCCACCGCCGCGCAGAACCTGCGCAAGGCGGTGCAACGGGCGGGGTACCGCGTGGCGGATCTGGTGCTCGAGCCGCTCGCCGCGTCGTATGCCGTGCTCACCGAGGACGAGAAAGAGCTGGGGGTCGCGCTGGTGGAGGTGGGGGGCGGGTCGACCGGCGTCGCGATCTTTCACGAAGGGAAGATCCGGCACGTCGCGTCGCTCAAGTACGCTGGCGCGCACGTGACCAACGATCTGGTGCAGGGGCTCGGGGTGACGCAGGCGGACGCCGAGCGCTTGAAGGAGCGCCACGGGATCGCGTATGCTCCGCTGGTGGACGCCTCGGAGATGATCAACCTCCCGTCCACCCCCGGGCAGGGGGCGCGGCAGGCGTCGCGCGAGCTGTTATCACATATCATTCACCAGCGGCTCGACGAAATCTTCATGCTGGTGGGGCGCGAGTTCGAGCGGGCGGGGTACGGCGGCGGCCGCCTGCCGGCCGGCGTCGTGCTGTCGGGCGGCACGGCGCATCTGCCGGGGCTGGTGGAGCTGGCGCGCGAGGTGTTCGCGGTGCCGGTGCGAGCCGGCGCGCCGGAGCTCGGCATCTCGGGACTGGTCGACAGCGTGCAGGCGCCGCGCTATGCGGTGCCGGTCGGGTTGGTGTTGTACGCCGCACGGCGGTTGACGCAAGGGACGGCGGCACACGCCGCCAGCAGCGGAGACGGCGGGGTCGAGCGGGTGTTGGGGCCACTGAAGCGATGGTTGCAAGACTTCTTCTGATCGAGGACCCGAGGGAGACATGATCTTCGAACTGGAAGAAACGGTCGCGCAGAACGCGCGCATGAAGGTCGTCGGCGTCGGCGGTGGCGGCGGCAACGCCTTGAACCGCATGATCGACGAGGGCGTTCAGGGCGTCGAGTTCATCGCGGTCAATACCGATGCCCAGGCGCTGGAGAAGAACCGCTCCAGCATCAAGGTGCAGATCGGCAAGAAGCTGACGCGCGGCCTCGGCGCCGGCGCGCGGCCCGAGATCGGCCGGCAGGCGATCGAGGAGAACCGCGACGAGGCGCTGCACGCCCTGCAGGGGGCGGATCTCGTGTTCGTCACCTGCGGCATGGGGGGCGGGACGGGAACCGGCGCGGCCCCGATCATCTCCCAGGTCGCCCGTGACCTCGGCGCTCTGACCATCGGCATCGTCACCAAGCCGTTCCTCTTCGAGGGCCGCAAGCGGATGCGGCAGGCCGAAATGGGGATCGCCGAGATGCGCAAGCACGTGGACACGATGATCGTCGTGCCCAATGAGCGGCTGCTTGCGGTGGTCGGCAAGGGCATTCCGTTCCAGGACGCCCTGAAGAAGGCCGACGAGGTCCTGCTGCACGCCACCCAGGGCATTTCGTCGATCATCTGCGTCACCGGTCTCGTGAACGTCGATTTCGCGGACGTCAGGACCGTCATGCAGAACGGCGGCACGGCGCTGATGGGCACCGGCACGGGCCGTGGAGAGAATCGCGCGATGGAAGCGGCGCAGCAGGCGATCTCGTCGCCCCTGCTCGACAATATCTCGATCGCGGGCGCGACCGGCGTACTGATCAACATCACGGGCGGAGAAGACCTCACGCTCGGCGAAGTCACCCAGGTGAGCGAAGCGATTCACGACGCCGCCGGGGACGAGGCCGAGATCATCTGGGGCGCCGTTCCCGAATCGGCGATGCACGGCGAGCTGCGCGTGACGGTGATCGCCACCGGCTTCGACAAGCCGGTGGCGCAGGCCGAAGCGCCGCCGGCGCGCACCGCCGCGGCACCGGGGGTGCTGCCGTTCGAGAAGCGGCCCGCGCGTCCCACGCCGCCGCCCCCTCCGGGATACGCCAAGCCGGAGCCGCCGCGGCGCCAGCAGCCGGGAACTCCGCCGTCGGAAGTGAACGAGATGGAGATCCCCACCTTCATCCGGCGTCAGATGGACTGATGCGGCGTCGGCTGGGGATCACGGTCGCCGCCACGCTCGTGGCGGCGCTCGGCGTCGCGCTGGCGGTACGGCATTTCCTCGCCGGCCCGACGCCCGCCGCCGAGCCGATTCGCGTCACCACAGCGTATCGCGAGTTTGTCGATACGCTGGGGCGGCGCGAAACGCTCTCCACGGTGTTGGCGCGCGCCGGGATCACCGGCACGACGTACGCGGCGTTCCTCACTGCCGCCACGCGGCTCGACGCGCGGCGGCTCCGTCCCGGACTCGTCTTCCACTTCCGCCAGCCGGTGACCGATTCGGCGGTCGCCGCCTTTATGGTCCGCCTCTCCCCGGATCGGCGGCTGTGGTACTCCCGCGACTCGAGTGGCTGGACCGAACGGGAAGAGGTCATCCCCTGGGAGCCGCAGCGCGTCCGCACCGTCGGCCGCATCACGACGTCGCTGTACGACGCGATCGACGCCGCGGTGCCCGATTCGATCCTCCCGGCACCGGAGCGCCAGGCGCTCGCCTGGGCGATCGCCGACGTGTACGACTGGGAAGTGGACTTCACCCGCGACATCCGGAGCGGCGACCGCTTCGAAGTGTTGTACGACCGGCTCGTCTCGAGCGAAGGCGACATCCGCTTCGGGCAGGTGATGGCGGTTCGCGTCGACGTCTCGCAGCGGCCCAGCTACGCCTTCTACTTCGAGCCGGACAGTGCGGCGCTCATGGGTGGATTCTACGACGACCAGGGCCGCTCGTTGAAGCGCGCCTTTCTGCGCGCGCCGCTCCAGTTCCGGCGCATCACCAGCGGATTCGGCGGCCGCATGCATCCCATTCTCCACACCTATCGCCAGCACGAGGGTGTGGACTACGCGGCGGCGTACGGGACGCCGGTGCGCGCCACCGCCGACGGCCTCGTCACCGTGGTGGGGCGCGATGCCGGGTACGGCAACATGATCGAGCTGCGCCACGCCAACGGGATCCGCACCCGCTACGGGCATCTGTCGTCGTTCGCCAAGGGACTGCACACGGGCGAGCGGATCGCACAGGGGGAGACCATCGGCTACGTCGGGTCGACCGGGTTGTCGACCGGTCCGCACCTGCACTACGAGTTTCTCGTGAACGGCCGCCCCACCAACCCGCAGCGCACCAATGCCGGCGCCGGCGCCCCGGTGCCGAAGATCCTGCAGTCGGCGTTCGCGGCGGTGCGGCAGGCGTTGGGCCTCCAGCTCGAGCCGGTGCAGACCAGCGGCGCCAAGAGCGTCGACTAACCTTCGATCACATCCGTGGATCTCTATCCCGCCGTCGACATTCGAGGCGGGCGTGTGACGCACGTCCGCTCCGCCACGCGTACCGCATCGGTCTATGGGGACGACCCGGCGGCCGCCGTGGCGCAGCTCGCCGCCCTGGGCGCGCGGTGGGTGCACCTCGTCGACCTCGATCAGGCGTACGGAACGGGATCGAACCGCGACCTGGTGCGCACCATCCTCGCCGCCCGGCCGCCGCAGCTGGCGGTGCAGATGGGCGGGTCGGTGCGCAGCGAGGACACGGTGCGTGAGCTGCTCGAGTGGGGAGCGGCGCGCGTAGTGATCGGGTGCGCCGCGGTGGCCGAATACCCCGACCTCGCGCCACGGCTGATCCGGCGCCACGGACCGGCGCGTCTGGCGGCGGCCGTCGATGCCAGCGACGGGCGCGTGCGGCCGCGCGGCCGTGCGGCGCTGGTCAATCTCGACATGCTGACGCTGGGAGAGCAACTGCAGAGCGCCGGATGCGTGCACGTGATCTACACCGACGTGCGCCGCGACGGGTTATTGCGCGGTCCCGATATCGACGGCGCCAGGAAGCTCGCGACGCTCGGGCTCGAAGTCGTGGCGAGCGGGGGGGTCTCGAGCCTCGATGACCTGACCGCGATCCGCGATGCCGGCCTCGCCGGCGCGCTGGTGGGCCGCGCGCTGTCTACGGCGGCGGCCCACGGCCCGTTCGTGCCCGCCATGCTGAGCGACGCGTCGAGCAGCACGAGCGGCGGCGTGCCGCCGGCCACCGGACGCGAGTGCCTGGGATTGATCAGCAGCACGA
>DASTHG010000185.1:0-7767 GCA_035718325.1 Gemmatimonadales bacterium
AAAGATCGTGTCCTGGCCCGGCGGCAGCAGCGAGTCGATACGGATGCGCCGCAGGATCTGGAACGCGTTCGTCGCCGTCGCCGTGGCCGTCTGCAGCGTATAGGCGACGCGCATCCCCCACCCGTGCGTCGTCTCCTTCTCGAAGATCAGCTCGACGCCCTTGACGGTGCCGAAGTCGGTGTTGCCGAAGATCGTCGAATCGGGATCGAGCGTCAGCGGTACCGACGCGACCAGCCCGTCGAGCCGCTTGATGTAGAGGTTGGTCCGCACCGACGTGATGTCGGTGGGACGCAGACGCAACGAGAACTCGTACTGCATCGCGCTCTCGAAGCCGAGGGCCGGATTGCCTTCACGGAACCGGCCGGTGCGCGTCGTATCGTCGAACGCCGCGTCGACGAGATACTGGAAGTCCGGCGCCTGGCTGAACCGTCCCCAGCTCGCCACGAAGGTGGCGCCCTTCAGGACCGTCGACACCGCGAGCCGCGGGTTGATCGAGCGCTGCGCCCCGAACCGCTGGCCGCCGAGTCCCGCCGGCACGCGGCCGTCGAACTGGTCGTAGCGCAGCCCGATCGTGAACGCCAGATCCTGCACGCGCAGCTGGGTCTCGGCGTACGCCGCCGCGCTCACCGGTCTGAAATCCGACGCCGTGGGAGGCGGGATGGTGCTGTCCACCGGGAGATACGCGAACACCCGCTGGAACGTCTGCACATGCTGGCCCGCGATTTCGCCGCCGAGGTAGAAATCGGCGTCGCGTCCGGCGCCGAGCGTCACATCGAGCTTGCCACGCAGCTCGCGGAAGCGATTCCACGCGATCTCGCCGCGCGACCCGTCGCCGAGGAAGAATGCCGGAACGCCCCAGGGACTGCGGTCGCTGAAATCGGGAGCGACGAATCCCGGAACCGCGCTCCGCGCCGCCGTCGTATCCATGCGCTCGGCGAGATCCTGGCCGAGGAAGTGGAACGTCGAGAAGGTGAACCCGCCGACTTTGAGCTGCGGTTGATCGGCGAGCGCGCCGCGCAAAAAGCTGCGGTCGAAGTAGCCCAGGCGCAGGTCGATCGTCAGCGGGTTGAGCGCATCGGGGCCTGACGTGTGCTGGATCTGGCCGGTGACGAGCGAGGCGCGCACGCGTTGCGCCGGCGCGAACGCCGGATCGTACTTGAACGCCGGGTCGAACAGCAGCTGCTGATCGATCGACTGCAATCCGAACAACCGCACCGTCTGCCGCGTCCCCAGCGGGACGGTCAATTTCAGTCCAGCGTCGTAACGCTCACCGCTGTTGTGCGGCAGCAGATACGGATTGTCGTTGCGGGGATCGCGGGCGTCGGGTGGCGGCGGCGCGTTCACCGGGTCGGCGTCGAGACGCCCTTCGGCGTCGACCACGCCCACGATCCCGATGCCCTTCCCCAGGGGACCCGAGCCGGCCAGCACGAACCGGTCGATGCCGTAGTCCCACCCCTGCGGCAAGGGGCGGTCGGTCTCGAGTCCCGCGCGCCCTTCCCAGCGATCCCCACCATCCTTCGTCACGACGTTGATCAGTCCCGAGATCGCCTGGCCGTAGCGCGCCGAGAAGCCGTTGGTGACGAGCGAAGCCTCGGTGAGGATGTCGGGTGGAATGCGCAGGCCGATCGAACCCGTCGAGGCGTCGAGCTGGTTCTTGACGCCGATGCCGTCGAGCACGAACGCCTGCTCGCCGAGCCGGCCGCCACGATAACTCTCCCCCACCGCTCCCGCCGATAACGCGACAGCCTCGGCGACGGTCGTGACGGGGAGCTTGCGGATCTCATCTCCAGTCACGCGCTGCAGATCCTGCGGAATCATCGGATCGAGCACGCGGTCGGGCGTCGCCGTCACGGCGATCGACTCGACCTGCAGCGCCAGCGCCGTGAGCGTCGCGTTGAGGGGGACTGTCTCGCCGCTGCGGACCAGGACGCTGTCGTAGACCACGGGGCGATAGCCGATGCGACTGATCTGCACCCGGTGCCAGCCGCTGCGCACCTCGCGGACCCGGTAGAAGCCGCCGGTGTCGGTGGCGGCGCCTTGCCGGCCGCCGTCCACCGCAATCAGCGCGCCGGCGATGCTCAACGACGACGTGGCATCGTGCACGCGCCCCGCGATCGCGCCACCGGTCTGAGCGGCAAGAGGTCCAGCGGCCAGAACGAGTGTGCAGATGACGACCATCGCGCCCCTGATACCGCGAGTGAACTCGCGGCTCGGCGCTTCGCGGCGGGCCATGAATGGCACAGGGGTCCCAGCGTCTTTCAAGACGCGTCGCCCCAGGCGCCGAGCCGCGACTTCAGTCGCGGAAAACAGGGCGGAGACGTGTGGCGCATTCATCACGGAGTCTCCAGCAGCCAAAGGTCGGTGGACCGGGAACCTCCCACGTACGACTCCGCAACGATGTGCTTGCCGTCGGGAGACAGGGCCGGGTGGCGGAACAACGATCCTGCCGCAAGCGGCGTCTCGTTGCCATTCGCCGGATCCACCAGCACGATGGTCCCGCCGCTGTCGCGCTGGATACCCCCGGTGACGGAATCGGGGGTGAAGGACACCTGGCCGCCCACGACCGCCAGGAGCCGCCCTCCGCCGGCTTGCACGTCGCGGGCGATGCCTCCCGCGCCGAAATCGTGCACCACCGTGACCGCACTATCCGCCAGCGTGAAGCGAAGGATCCGTGTGTCCCCGTTGATCGTGAAGAGGAGGGTGTCGCGTCCCGCGACCGTCACCGAAGACGCCTGATCGGTGCCGGGGAGCGCGTGGAGTGCGGGCGTCGTGGCGCCGAAATCGAGTCGCATGATCTCGAGCCCCGAAGCCAGTGTATCGCGCAGCACGCAGTTCATGCAGACGGCGGGATACGACACCTGCTCGCCGACGTACACCAGCGAAGTGTCGTTGAGCCAACGCACCTGTGCCACACCCTGATGCACCCGACCGCTGGGACTGGGATAGGGAATTGATGGCAGCAGCACGCGCGCGGTGAAGGGATCGGCCAGGGTGCCCAGGACGAGCTGGTGGTCATGCGGCGTCACAGGCCATCCCGCCGAAAACGCGGCGGTCGCCCGCGCGTAGATGAGACGGCCAGCCGCGGCGATCGCCGCGGAGCTGTAGCCGTCGACCGAATCGTCAGCCGCGGGTGTCCGGTCGCAGATTTCCCGCTCGATCGAACCGCCCGCGGCGGGCATCAGGACGAGGCAGCGGTCCTTATCGTCGCGATCGAGGCGCTCCATCGTATAAGAGAAGCCGCTGCCGTCAGGGAGCCAGACGGGCCCCAGGTCCTCACCCCGGTTGTAGGTGAGCCGCAGCGGCACGACGCTGCCGAATGGTCCCCCGGGCGTGTAACTGCCGACGGACATCGGTGGATCGTGCGTGCAGCCGAGCGCGACACACACGAGCGCGCAACGCGCGACCGACTTGGGGTGCACAGGCACCCCGAAACCTCTCACCGAGTCTTCCGCACGTACAGTCCATCGAAGACGGTCTGCCACTGTTTCCCATCGGAACTCGCCTCCCACAACTGCCGTACCGTGCCGTCAGCATTGCGAAAGAAGGTGAGCCGCTGCTGCTGGGGCGCACCCTGTGGGCCTGGGGCGACGCCGGCGTAGACGAGTTTCCCGTCGGCGTACTGACCGCTCAGGAACAACGTCGTTCCGGTCGATGAGACCCACACCTGATGCCACTGGCCGTCGGAGCGGGCGTAGAAGTTGAAGCTCTGGCCCGTGCCGCCCGCCGCTCCGGTCCAATGCTCGTGCACGAGGCAACCGGATTCCTCCTGCGTCACCAGATTCGTACCCGCCTGTTTGCCGCCGCTGGTGACGTTCCAGTCACCGACCCAGAAATCGAGTTGGCGGTACTTCGGGTCGTCGCATCGAGGTGGAGTCTGCGAGACGGCAGGCGCTGCCATGATGCACAGGAGAGCGATCGACGAGAGAGGGCGCATAGTTCCGCCTGTGGGAAGATGTGAAGACGTATGGATAAGACGTATGGGGAGAATGCGTAAGGAAGGATTGTCAGAAAGCGTCAGGGAACAGTGAAGCGGTGCATCTGACCGACGATTTCTTTTGCGATCTTCGCGGCGACCAGAGCGGTCAGCCCGGCTGGGTCGACTGCGGGGTTCAATTCCACAATGTCTGCGCCGACCACCGGGACCTCGAGGCGATGCAGCATCGAGAGAAAGTCGCGCACCGTGATACCGCCCGGCTCGGGGTGCGACACACCGGGACAGTGCGCCGGGTCGAATCCATCGAGATCGATCGACAGATACACCGGATTGGAGAGACGAGGACGCCGGCCCTCCGTCCAGGCATCCATATCGATCACGTCGACCGCGAAGCGATCGGCCTGGGCCCGCTGATGTCCCGTCATCGTGCGAATCCCCACCTGTACCAGCTCGTCGGCGAGGCGCTCCTCCAACACCCGCGCGAACGGGCAGGCGTGCGAGAACCGGTCCCCTTCGAATTCGTCGTACAGGTCGGGGTGGGCGTCGATGTGCAACACGCTGAGACGCGGGTGATGAGGGCGCAGTCCCCGCAGCACCGCGTAGGTGATCGAGTGATCGCCGCCCAGCACGATCGGCCGCGCACCGGAAGCAACGAGCTTGCCGACGGCCTGCTCGATGCGCGCCCGTGCCGTCTGGGGCTCGAGCCCCGCGACATCCCCCGCGTCGGCGAGGACCCCTGGCGCGCCGATGTCCAGCATCCCCTCGGTCCAGGAATTTCCCGCCGGCGACGTCAGCGCGGCGCGGATCGCGCCCGGAGCGGCTGCCGCTCCGCGGCGAAACGACGAGGCGGCATCGAATGGAATGCCGAGCAGCGTGGCTGTGGACATGGGACTACGACGGTACGTTGGGGGACGGTACGTTGTAAGGGGTCATGCACATCACCGAGCTGCACCCCGGGACCGAGCACGAGCTCGTGCTCCAGGCCGAAGACGAGCGGACCGGATACCGGGGGATCGTCGCCATTCACAATACGCGGCTCGGTCCAGCCTGTGGCGGGACGCGGCTGTGGCGCTACGACTCCGACGCCGCGGCGCTGAGCGATGCGCTGCGCCTGTCGCGTGCGATGTCCTACAAGGCCGCTGCCGCAGGCCTCCCCATGGGCGGCGGCAAGTCGGTGATCATCGCCGACCACGCCCACCCGGCGCGCGCGGATCTGTTCCGCTCCCACGGTCGATTCGTCGAGCACCTGGGCGGGCGTTACATCACTGCCGAGGACGTCGGCACGTCGTACGAGGACATGGCGATCGTGCGGCGCGAGACGCGCCACGTCGCCGGTCTGCGCGATCCCTCGCCGTTCACGGCGCGCGGCGTATTGCGCGCCCTGCAGGCGGCCGCGCGGTGGCGGTGGGGGACGGACGACCTGCGCGACCGGACACTGGCCCTCCAGGGATGCGGCAACGTCGGGACGGCCCTCGCTCGGATGCTGCAGGACGCCGGGGCGCGGTTGCTCGTCGCGGATGTGGATCAGGCGCGGGCTCAGAACATCGCGCGCCCCGGCATCGACCAGGTCGTCCCGGCGCAGACCATCGCGACCCTGCCTGCCGAAGGTTTCGTCCCCTGCGCTCTGGGGGGCGTCCTCAACGACGTCTCGATCTCACAGCTCCAGTGTCAGATCGTCGTCGGCGCCGCGAACAACCAGCTCGCCCTCCCGGCCGACGCCGACCGGCTCGCCGCCCGCGGCATCCTGTACGGACCCGACTACATCGCCAACGCCGGCGGGGTGATCGATGGCGCCCGCTACCTGTTCGGATGGACGGAAGAGCGCAATCGGACGACGATCGACGCGATCTACGACACCATGCTCGAGATTTTCGCGCGCGCCGAACGGTTGGGAGTCACTCCGGCCGCCGCCGCCGACCGCCTGGCCGAATCCCGGCTCGGAGGCGGCGCATGACCCGGCGCCAGCTCGTACGCCGCGGCGCGATGGCGTTGGGGGTCACGGTCCTGCTCGTCGTCGGCTGGATCGCGCTTCCCCTCCCTGCCGCGCTCGCCAATCCCGGCCCCGTGCCGCGCATCGTGCTGCTCGACCGGCACGGCCTGCCGCTACGCGCCACCCGCGCTGCCGAAGCCCGCGGCGGCTGGACGAGTCTCGCCGATCTCGATCCCAAGCTGCTGCAGGCGTTCCTCGCCGTCGAAGACCACCGCTTTTACGACCACCATGGCGTCGATCTCCGCGCGCTGAGCCGCGCCGCCCTCCAGGACATGCGCGCCCGGGGGCTCGTCGCCGGTGGGTCGACGATCACGATGCAGCTGGCCCGCCTGCTCGTGGGGACGCCGCGCACGATCCCCGGGAAGGTCAGCCAGATCTTCTGGAGCTGGCGACTCGATCTCCACCTCGACAAGCAGACGATCCTCGAGCAATACCTGAACCGCGTGCCACTCGGCCAGGGAACGGCGGGCGTCACGGCCGCGGCGGATCTCTACTTCGGCGCCGATCCGCGCACCCTGAGCCTCGGTCAGGCCGCCCTGCTCGCGGCGCTGGCGCATGCACCGGCGCGCGACAATCCCCTCGTTTCGGTCGAGCGCGCCCGGACGCGACGCCGCATCGCGCTCGCCCGCATGGCGGCGCTCGGGTACGCGCGCGCGGAGGACGTGCAGCGCGCCAATGCCGAGCCCGTGCTGGTACACGACGCGGCGGCGCCGTTCCTGGCGCCACACTTCACCACCCACGTGCTGGCGGAGACGGGACAGGACAACGCGGTGCCGAGCGGCGAATTGCGCACGACGCTCGACCTTGGCCTGCAGACGGCGCTCGAGGCGGAGGTGCGGCATACGGTCGAGACGTTGCGGGACAAGGGCGTCGCCGAGGCGGCGCTCGTGGTACTCGACAACACGGACGGCGACGTCCTGGCCTGGGTCGGATCCCCAGATTTTTTTGCCGACACCGCTGGGCAGGTGGACATGGTGATCTCGCCGCGCCAACCTGGGTCGGCGCTAAAGCCGTTCCTCTATGGTCTGGCGTTCGACCGGGGGTACACGCCGGCCTCCGTGCTGCCCGACATTCCCCACACCTACGAGACGACGTTCGGACCCTACCGGCCGCGCAACTACGACCGCGCCTTTCACGGACCGGTGCGCGCGCGCGATGCGCTGGGCAGCTCGTACAACGTCCCGGCCGTGGAGTTGGCGCAGCGCATCGGTGTCTCGAGCCTGCTCGCCACGCTGCACACCGCCGGGTTCGCGACGCTCGATCATTCGGCCGAGTACTATGGGCTGGGACTCGCCCTCGGCAACGGCGACGTCACGCTGTTGGAGCTCGCCAACGGCTACCGTGCCCTCGCCAACGGCGGCATGTGGCGGCCGGTGCGCTGGGACATGAGCAGCGCGGCGCCGCTCGAACAGCGGCGCGTCATGTCCCGGCAAGCGGCGGCATTGGTGCTCGACGTCCTGAGCGACCCGGTGGCCCGCATGCCGAGCTTCGGCAACGAAACACCACTCGACTTTCCCTTCCAGGCGGCGGCGAAGACCGGCACGAGTCGCCACTTCACCGACAACTGGGCCGTCGCCACCACCGGCCGGTTCACCGTGGCGGTGTGGGTCGGCAACTTCAACGGCACACCGATGCAGGGCGTCGGCGGCATCACGGGTGCCGGGCCGCTGCTGCACCGCGCGGCGCTGCTCGTGGCACAGCGCGTCCCTCCCGGTGTCTTCGCGACACCCGTCGATGTCGGCGCGGTGGCGGTGCGCATCTGCCGGCTATCTGGGATGCGGGCGGGACCGGAGTGTCCGCCCGCCACCGAATGGTTCATTCCGGGAACAGAGCCGACCGAGAC
>DASTHG010000186.1:0-11010 GCA_035718325.1 Gemmatimonadales bacterium
GACGCGCAAGCTGGGGGGCGACCCGGCGCTCGAGGCGTACCTGCGCGCCCTCCCGGCGCAGTCCGAGCTGGTGGAAATCTTCTTCACCGAGTCCCACGGCTACGTCGTGCTGAGCTCCGACCGCACCTCCGATTTCGCCCAGCAGGACGAAGAGTGGTGGCAGATCGCGATGCGCGACGGCAGCTACCAGAGTTCGGTCCACTACGATTCCTCCGCTCGGGCGCTGGCGATGGAGTACGACCTGGCGATTCGCCCCACGGCAAACGCCCGACCGCTCGGCGTGCTGAAGACCTCCTTTGGTCTCGATTCGCTGCGCAGCCTGGTGCACGCCGCCGAGCCCGAGGATACCGGCGCGGTACAGCTGGTCGATGAGCTGGGCCGCGTGCTCACCTCGGCGGCGCTGCAGCGTCTTCCCGACAGCGAGCGACCCAACCCCAACCAGGGAACCGGCGCCACCATCGTGCGCGGCGCGAACGGCGACGACCTGGTGGCGTCGGTTCCGGTGAACGGCGGGCGCTGGCACGCGGTGTACCGCCGGCCCATCACCCAGGCCTACGCGACCGCGAAAATCACCGAGCGTGCCACCTGGGCCGGTGCCCTGGGGTTACTGGGGTTGACCGTCGGCTTGCTGCTCTTCTTCGGACGCTGGCTCGATCGCCAGATCACGGCGCCGGTGCGGGCCGCCGCGGCCGTCACGCAGCAGGTCGCGAGCGGCGACCTGGCGCTCAGTCTTTCCGCGCCGCGCGGCGGGTCGGAGGTGATGCAGAACCTGATGGGATCGGTGCAGACGATGGTGGAAGCGCTGCGCCGGCTCGTCGGCGCGATCCGCACGTCCGCGGACGAGTCCGCCGCGATGGCCGCCGAGATCTCCGCCGCGACGGAGCAGATGAGCGCCTCGACCCAGGAGATGACGTCGACGACGCAGGACCTCACGCGCCGCGCCGCGGAGCAGGCTCAGCTGGTGCGCGCCTCGGCCGATGACGCGAGCCGCATCCTCCACATCGCCAGCGCCCTGGCGATGGGATCCGAGGATTCGGTGCGGCGCAACGCGGATCTGTCGAAGCTCGCCCGCCACCACAAGGGGCTGCTCGATCAGAGCATCACGCAGCTCGCCAAGCTCGCCAGCGAAATCGAGCACGGCGTCCAGGAAGCGGAATCGCTCGCCGCGTCCTCGGCGCAGATCCAGCGCTTTGTGACGCAGGCCAAAGCGGTCGCCACCCAGACCAACATGCTGGCCCTCAACGCCGCCATCGAGGCGGCCCGCGCGGGACCGCAGGGCCGTGGCTTCGCCGTCGTGGCGGACGAGGTGCGCAAGCTCGCGTCAGTCGCCGCCTCCGCCGCCGGCGAGACCGCCGACACGGTACGCGGCGTACTCACCCGCGTGCAGGCGACCCGCGACCGGCTGCAGCGCCTCGCCCAGACCGGGGCGGTGGCTCGCGAAGCGGCGCAGACGGCGGCGGAGGGACTCGCCAGCGTCACCGGGGAAGCCGAGGCCAACGACGCGTGGAGCCAGGAGATCGCGACCTCGGCGGTCGAAGTGCGGCGGCTCGTCGACGAGATCGCCGCGCGCCTCACCGCCGTCGCCGAGGGGACCGACGGCCTGCTGGCCTCCGCACAGGAGATTGCCGCCTCGAGCGAAGAGCAGTCGGCGTCCACCGAGGAAATCGCGTCGTCGGCCAACCAGCTCGCCGAGGCCGCCGACCGGCTCCAGGGAGCGGTGAAGTCGTTCCGCATCGTCGCCGCCGATCAGGCGGCGGAGCCGCCCCTGCCACCGCCGAGCTCCGCCCCCGCGGCACCGGCCGCCAGCGGCACGGTGGGATCATCGGCGCTCACTCCAGAAGTCGCCACCTGACGGCAGGAGCCCGCATGCGAGTGACCGTCCCCGCGAGCGCGGTCGTGCTGTCGGCGCTCCTGACCGTCCCGGCCGCCGCGCAGCGTCCCGGCACGATTGAGCTGGGCGCGCTGGTGCAGTACACCCGCTATGATCCGTCGCTTCTCCTCAATGACGGAATCGGGGTCGGCGGGACCCTCGCGGTGTGGGTCGCGCGCGGCTTCGCCGTCGAGGGATCGGCCGCCTATTCCGCTCCGGGTGCGTCACCGGCGGGAAGCGTCAAGGAGATTCCGCTGCGGCTCCGGCTCCTCTACGGCGCCCCCGCCGCGCCGACGACGACGGTGTTGTTCGGCGCGGGGTACGTCCACCATGCCGTGCGCGATGGCGCGAGCCGGTGGGAGGACGGCATCACCGGCCTCTTCGGCGCCCGCCTGGATCTCACTCCGCACCTGGCCGTTCGGGTCGCCGCGGTTGGTGACTACTTTCCCTCGCCGCTGAACGAAGGACCGGGCGTGCAGGACAACTGGAATTTCGCGCTGCAGGCGGGCCTCGACGTCCTGATCGGAAAGCGCGGATCGGGATCGACGGCGCGATTCCCTACGGCTATCCCCGCTCCCACCCAGCCGCCGCCGACCGGCGTGCGTGTCGCGCCGCCGGCGGCTCCGGCCAGAGACTCGGATTCCGACGGCGTACCCGATTCGCTCGACAAATGCCTCGGCACGCCGCTCGGCGACCCGGTGGACGCGAACGGCTGCTCCCTGCCGAAGGATTCCGACGGCGACGGCGTGATCGACGCCCGCGACCAGTGCGCCGGCACCAGCGCCGGCGTCAAAGTCGATGCGAACGGCTGTCCCATCGACTCCGACGGGGACGGCGTAGCCGATGCGGTGGACAAGTGCCCCAACACCCCTGCCGGCGATACGGTGGACGCCAGCGGCTGCTCGGTTGCCAAGGACGCCGACGGTGACGGGGTCCCCGATGCGAGCGATCGCTGCCCGCAGACTCCGGCCGGCAGGATCGTCGATGGGCTGGGGTGTCCCCTGCTCTTCACTGGCGGCTCGCGTACGCTGATTCTGCAGGGCGTCACTTTCCAGACGGGAAGCGCCGTGCTGGCGGCAGCGTCGTTCGGGACCCTGGATCAGATCGCGGCGAGTCTCCGGGCACACCCGGAGATCCGGATCGAAATCGCGGGCTACACGGACGACCAGGGGGCCCTGGCCGACAACCGCCGGTTGTCCCAGGCCCGCGCCGACGCGGTGCGCGCATACCTGATCCGCCAGAGCGTGGGACCCGGCCAGCTCACCGCGCGGGGGTTCGGATCAGCCAATCCCCGGGATTCCAACCTGACTGCGGCCGGGCGCGCCCGGAACCGCCGCGTGGAGCTGCACCGCATCGGCTGACCGTCCCGGCCACACAACGCGTGACGTCAGTCACGCAGCTTCGGGTGTGGTGTCGATGTTGTTGCCGCCGCGATACGTCTGTCGCACTCCGGGGTACCGAGCAAGGAAATCATTCGACCTCGGAAAGGAGGCCGCCATGCACGTCCGTACCGTGGCGGTTGTCGCCTTGCTCACCGGATTCGCCGCCGCTCTCCCGGCTCAGGACGCCGGGACGATCGAGTTCGGCGGGTTCGGACGCTACACCCGGTTCGATCATTCCCTGGCACTCGACAACGCCTTCGGGGGCGGTGGGTACCTGGGCGTCTTTCTCGCCCCCGGACTCGCCATCGAAGGCACCGGCGGCTATCTGCCGACCACCGGTCCGTTCATCCCCGACGGCACGCTGATTCCCTTGCGCGCCCAACTGGTGTACGGGCGCCCGGTCGTCGGGAATCTCGGCATCATGATGGGCGCGGGGTACGTCCACAACGTTTACGGCAAGACCGCCAACTACTCCGACGACGGCGTGAGCGGACTGTTCGGCTTGCGCCTCGGTCTGGGCAGCGCCTGGGCGATGCGGGTCGAGGCGGTCGAGGATTTCATTCCCTCGCCGCAGAACCAGAGCATCTCCGTTCCCAACAACTGGAATTTCTCGCTGCAGGCCGGGCTCTCCGCCCTGATCGGCAGCAGTCACCCCAAAGACTCCGATCATGACGGAGTGGGGGACAAGTTCGACAACTGTCCCAACACGCCGGCCGGGGAGTCGGTCGATTCGCACGGCTGTCCGCTGCCCAAGGATTCCGACGGTGACGGTGTGGTCGATAGCCTCGACCGTTGCCCCGACACCCCGGCGGGCGACAAGGTGGATGCGCGTGGGTGCTCGCTTCCCAAGGACGCGGACGGCGACGGCGTGGTCGACACGCTCGACAAGTGCCCCAACACGCCGCCCGGGGTGAAGGTGGACGCGACGGGATGTGAGCTCGACACCGACAAGGACGGGGTCTCCGACTCCGCCGACAAGTGTCCCAACACGCCGGCCGGCGAGAAGGTCGACGCCACCGGCTGCCCGCTGCCGAAAGACTCGGACGGCGACGGGGTGGTGGACACGTTGGACAAGTGTCCCGCCACGCCCGTCGGAGAAAAGGTCGATTCGATCGGCTGCCCGCCGCTCTTTACGGGAGTCGCGCGCACGCTGGTTCTCGAGGGCGTGACGTTCGAGCTCAATAGCACGGCGCTCACCGCCGGGGCGCGTGGCGGGCTCGACCGTGTGGCGATCGCGCTGGTGGCGCACGCCGGGACGCGGGTGGAAGTGGCCGGGTACACCGACAACCGCGGTGGCGTCGCCGCGAATCTCCGCCTGTCGAAAGCGCGGGCGGACGCGGTGCGCAGCTACCTCATCGAGCGGGGGGTGTCACCGGAGCAGATCACGTCGCGCGGCTATGGCGCGGATGATCCCATTGATACCAACGCGACGGCCGTAGGCCGGTCGCGGAATCGGCGGGTGGAGCTGCACAAGACGAACTGAAGCAGGCGATGGAGGCTGGTGAAGGATGGTGGAGGTTCTGGAGGTTCCCTCCACCAACCTCCACCAACCCTCCATCACTTCCACAACCTGCCGTTAATGCCCGTTCTCTCCCGCCACCACCACAATCACGGCTTCGATTTTCGCCACCGTCCGCCCGCCGGCCGTGACGGTCACGGTGCCGAAGCACATATTGCGGCGGCGACGAATCTCACCCTTCAGCGTCACCGTCCGGTCGGTCGCGAAGACGGGACTTTCGAACTCGGCGCTCGTCCGGGCCATGCGCGGTCGTCCCCGCAGGCCCGCCTCCCATCCCCACAGTGCCACGAGCTGGCCCGCGGCTTCGATCAACAGGCACCCCGGGAAGATGGGATCGCCGGGAAAGTGCATCGGAAACACCCAATGCTCGGGGCTCAGGTTCATCTCGGCGGTGATGCATTCGCCGTCGACCGCGTTCACGCGGTCGAGCTGCAGCATCTGCCCGATGGGGAGAAACGTCGTGCCGAGGTTGGCGCGCTCGTAGCGGACGGCAGTCACTGGTAGCTCCTGTGGTGGCCGGACTGAGTACGCGTGGCGACGGCCGGCGGATGTGTGATTGGTTGCAGAGACAGGGAATTTACCGGCCTGCAGGGGGGTCGGCCATGGGGCATCTGCTCAGTCACCGAAATGCGCGAGTCTCACTTCGAGGACATCAGGCATTTGCTCGATACGGTGTCGCACGCCGTCTACGGGGGGCTGATCCACAGTAATTGCGGCGAGCGCATGTCCCGGGCCTGCGTCCCGCGCCTGGTGCCAGCTGCCGATGTTGATCCCCGACTCGCCGAGCAATGTCCCGACGCGGCCGATCACGCCCGGCACGTCGCGGTTCTTCAAGACGAGCAGCCAGCCCTCGGGTACGACGTCGACGTGATAATCATCGATCCGCACCACACGGCCGTGGTTCGATCCCACGAGCGCCCCCGCGACGCGCACCCGTTTCCCCGCCGCATCCACCGACACGCCGAGCGAGGTCTCGAATCCAGGCTCGGCGGCGCCGGTGCGGCGGGTGAGCCGGATGCCGCGCTCTTCGGCCACCACAGTGGCGTTCACGAGACTCACCGGCCCCGCGCCGATGGCGGAGAGGAGTCCCTCGAGGGCGGCGATCAGCACGGGGCGCGTCGCTTCCTCGTCTTTGCCGCCGTAGGCGACCTCGAGCGCGGAGACGTCTGCGCCGCTCAAGCCCCCGGCGAGCCGGCCGAGCCGGCGCGCCAGGGCGAGCAATGGGGCGGTGCGGCGCAGCACGTCGCCGCCGATTCCCGGTACGTTCACGGCCGTTGAGAGATCGCCCAGGAGGAGCGCGTCCCGCACGGCAGTGGCGATTTCATGCGACACGCGGTCCTGCGCCTCGGCGGTCGAGGCAGCGAGGTGGGGAGTGAGAATCAGGCGGTCGATTCCCCGCAGCGGGGACTCCTTGGGGAGCGGCTCCTGAGAGAAGACGTCCACCGCGGCCCCCGCGATCTGTTTGGCTTTGACCGCGGCGGCCAAGGCCGCCTCGTCCACGAGCTCGCCGCGCGCGGTATTGATCAGCACCGCCGTTTTCTTCATGAGCGCCAGCCGGTCGGCATTGATCAGGTGACGGGTCTGGTCGCTCAAGGCGACGTGCAGCGTGACGACGTCCGCGGTGGCGAGCAGCTGCTCGAGCGGGAGGATCTTGACTTGCAGCTCGGCGGCCCGATGCGGCGGCAGGAACGGATCGTGGGCGACGACCGTCATGCCGAACGCCCGCGCGATCTGCGAGACGTGGCCGCCGATCCGCCCCAGGCCGACGACGCCGAGAACCTTGCCGCGCAGTTCGGTCCCTTCGTACTTCTTGCGATCCCAAACGCCCTGCCGCATCGACTCGGCGGCTTCGGGAATGTGCCGCACCAGCGAGAGCAGCAGGCCGAGCGCATGCTCGGCGGCGCTGACGGTGTTCGCCCCGGGGGCGTTCATCACGGCGATGCCGCGCCGCGTCGCCGCGGTCACGTCGATCGTGTCCACACCGATGCCGGCGCGCGCGATCACGCGCAGCTCGGGGGCGCGGTTCAAGACATCGACCGTGACTTTGGTCTCACTGCGTACGATCAGCGCCTGCGCGCGCTCGAGCGCGCGGTGCAGCTCTTCGACCGGCTTGCCGGCGCAATTCACCACTTCGATCCCCGGCGTCTGGGCCAGCAGGTCGAGCCCGCCTGCCGCGAGACGGTCGGCCACCACCACGCGCAGCGTCACCGGATCGCCGCCTCGACGAGCGGCAGCAGCTCCTCGACGCCCGCCACCGAGTGATCACCCATGTGGCCGATGCGAATAGTGCTGTCCTTCAACGACCCGTAGCCCGATCCGATCGTCCACCCCTGCGCCTTGAGCTTCCCGGTGACGTCCTTCGCGGTCTTCCCCGCCGGCAGCTTGAGGCACGACACAGTCCAGCTGCGCCGGTCCGCCCGCGGCAGGTACTCGATGCCGCGCGCCTCGGCCCAGCGCTCCACCGTCTGCCGCATCGCCTCGTGGCGGCGCCAGCGGGCTTCGATCCCGCCCTCGGCCGTGATGCGCTCGAGCTGGCGGTCGAGCGCGTAGAACAGCGACAGCGCCGGCGTGTTGGTCGGCTGGTACTTCGCCATCGCCGCTTCGAAGCTGACGAGGTCGAAGTACAGCCCGCGATCGGGCAGCGTCTTCGCCCGCGCGACCATGCGCTCCGAGGCGATCCCCAATGCCAGCCCGGGGGGGAGCGCCAGCGCCTTCTGCGAACCGGTGAAGGTGAAGTCGAAGCCCCACTGATCGGTTTCGACGGGGCTGCCGGCCATGGAGGTCACGGCGTCTACCAGGAACAGGACGTCATCGAACTCGCGGGTCACGGCGGCGAGCGCCGCGACGTCCTGCAGCACCCCGGTCGAGGTCTCGGAGTGGGCGACGGTGACGGCGTCGACCGGCGTGCGACGCAACGCGTCGCGCAGCATGTCGGGCTCCACCGTCTGGCCCAGCGGCACGTCGAGCCGGATGCACTCCTTCCCGGCCGCAGTCACGAGCTGGGCGAAGCGCTCGCTGAACGCGCCGTTCACGAGCGACAGCGCCCGATGGCGCACACCATTGCGCACCGCCATCTCCATAAATCCGGTGGCCGAGGTCGTGCCGATCAGGACGATGCGCGAGGTGCGCGCCAGCGCCTGCAGCGGAGGGCCCATCTTCTGGAGCAGCTGATCCATCGCGCTGGAGCGGTGCGGGATCATCGGCTTGAGCTGGGCGGCCAGGACGTCCGGATGGACGTCGGTGGGCCCGGGGAGGAAGAATTTTCCGAACGTCGACTTCGGCGGGGCGGCGACCGACGTCATGCGCCCGCCCGGACGAGCTGCTCCACCAGGCCTCCCATCACGACCTCACTGGTCCTCACCAGTCGCACGCCTTCCTCTCCCCACTCTTTCAGCATTTGCTCCGCCGCGTCGCGATCGATCGGCTTCATCGCGTCGGTCACGGCGAAGAGCCGGATGTTGGGACGATGCTGCAGGAACCCCTCGATCGCGTAGCGGTCGCACACATCGAGTGCCACGCCGTAGAGCACGACGTCTTCCGGCGCCAGGGCATCGACGACGGGGAGAACGTTGGGATTGGTGAACACGTCGAATTCGTGCTTGTGAAACAGAATGTCGCCGCGATGCGCGTGCACCCGCTCGGCAAGCCGCACGGGGTCCTCGCGCGCCGGCTCGATCACGAGCGGGTCGCGCAGCGCGGTCTCGGGAATTTTCTTCTGACCGGGAGTGCCGTGCATGCAGTGCGGTGGAAAGGTGTCCGTGAAGTTGGGCGACTGGGACAGCTCGCGATGCCCGGGGGCGTGGTCGTCCGCGCTGGCGACGACGCGAATTCCGTGGCCGTGCGCGTAATCGGTGAGCCGCTTCAGATTGGGAATGATGTGCTCGGCGTCGGGCACGTACAGCTTGCCGTCCGCCTTCATGAAGTCGTATTGCGTGTCGACATCCCAGAAGATGACCCGCGCCATACCCTGCTCCTTCGAGGTCTGGAAAACAGCGAAGGAATCTAACCTACTCGACGCGCTCGAGGCGCGGATTGGGCCGGAACGCGCGGCCGACCTTGGCGCACGGCTTGCCTTCGACCTGCACGATGTCGGCGGTGAAATCGAAGCGCCCCTGAAACAGGCTCGACCCGACGCCGTACATGTCGACCGGGACGCCCTCGTCTTCGAACTGGCGGATCTTTTCCACGGAAAAGCCGCCGGAGACGACGATCTTTACGCGCTGAAAGCCCTCGCGGTCGAGCGCTTGGCGCACATTCCAGACGAGCTGCGGGTTGACGCCCGTGGGCTTGAAGAGACCCATCTGCGGCACGATCGACCGGTCGACCAGAGTTTCCGACGTGTCAAGCCGCACGCCGTAGAGCCGCTGCCCCAACGCCCGCGCGACGGCGAGTGACGTCGCCACGCAATCGTTTTCAAAGTCGACGAGGGTGATGAGGCGAATTTCCGGATCCATGAGTTCCGCGAACTTGACCGACGCCGTGACGGTGTCGCCGTCATAGGCGGCGATCAGCGCATGCGGCACCGTGCCGATCCCCTCCGAGCCCCACCACGACGCCTGTGCGTCGGTCGACACGCCGATCGCGCCGGCGATATGGGCGGCGTAGCCGTCGCCGGTCTGCACCAGCCAGTGGTCGTGACGCGCCGGGAAGAACATGACCTGCTTGGGCCGCGCCGCGTCGACCACGCGCCGCGTATTGGTCCCGACACGCGTGCGACGCGCCAGCACGCCGAGGTACAGCGTCTCGAGGTTGGCGAACGCATCGTAGGGTCCTTCGATCAGCAGCACGGTCTCCCCCGGGGCGATCTGGTCGCCGTCGTACAAGGCGTGCACCACGAGCTCGCTCCACGATTCGGCGCACAGCTTGAGGATGGCGATCGCCTCATCCGAGCCGCCCAGGTAGGCGTGCGATTTCCCGAACACCTGCATGGTGACGCGCGGGCGGTGACGATCCTTGAGCAAGACGTCCCGCGCCCGCACGAAGTACTTGTCGGAGTAATAGCCCTCGCGCATCCGGGCCACGGGGAGGTTGAAAATCCCCGGATCGAGACGGGGCTTTCTGGGCATCGGCCGGGGGGGAGGGGTCACGGCAGCTCTTCGGTGACGTGGTAACGCAGCGCGCGGCGCTGCATCCAGCGCACCGCGAACGCATCGGCGAGCGAACGGAAGACGCGGTTCCACATTCCGTACTTCGTGCTTCCGGAGCGGCGCGGTCGATGGTGCACCGGCACCTCGGCGACGGTTCCGCCCCGCAGCTTCACGAGCGTGGGGAGAAAGCGGTGCATGCCGTTGAACAGCGGCAGCGCCCGCACGGCACTCGCGCGGAATGCTTTGAGCGAGCAGCCGGTGTCGCGGATGGTTTCGCGGTTCAGCCGATTGCGCACCGCGTTGGCGATGCGGCTCTGCACGAGCTTCCAGGGCGAGTCGCGCCGGCCGACGCGGTACCCGGCGACGGCGGTGGCGCCGCTTTGCGCCAGCGCATCGACGAGTGCCGGGATGTCGGCGGGATCGTTCTGGCCGTCGGCGTCGAGGGTCACGATCACGGGGGCGCGCGCCGCCTGAAATCCCGCCGCGAACGCCGCGGTCTGCCCGGCGTTGGCGGCGAACGAGACGATGTGCAGCGCCGGATGCCCGCGCTTCAGCTCCTTCAGCGCGTCCAGCGACCCGTCCGTGGAGCCGTCGTCCACCGCGACGATCTCGAAGCGGCGCCCGACCAGCGCCCGCTCGATCTCGCCGATCAGCGGCGCCAGGTTGTCGCGTTCGTTGTACACGGGGATCACGAGCGACAGATCAACCGGGTCCGGCATGCGACAGCTCGGGGGCGTTGGGGTATTTGGTCCGCATCTGAACGAGCAGCGCGTCCGCTTTGGCGTCGTCGTGCTGCGTGCGATAGATCTCGGCGAGCCGGATCCCGACCAGGACCGCATGATGCGGGTCGAGGGGGCCGGTGAGCATCCGCTCGTAGCGCGCCACCTGATCGCCGATCCCCTCCTGCAGACCCAGGTGCGACGTGAAGAAGAGCTCGGTCGCGTCGGGGTACTTGGCGCGCAGCCGGTCCAGCAGCGCCGCGGATCTTGCCTCGTCATGCTGATGTGTCCGGTACATTTCGGCCAATCGGATCCCCATGAGAATTTCATGGTGCCGATCGAGCGGCTCGCCGAGCATGCGCTCGAAGCGGGCGATTTGGTCGTCGATCGTGTCTTGCGGAACGGGCAGCGCGACGTTGCCGGTGAGCTGGTT
>DASTHG010000187.1:0-3056 GCA_035718325.1 Gemmatimonadales bacterium
CCCACCGCCTGGCAGGCGTCGATCAGATACGGCACACCGGCGGCTCGGCACACGACGCCCACCTCGGCGGCCGCCTGAATCAATCCCGAGTTTGTGGGAATCCAGCTCAGGGTCACGAGCCGGCACCGACCATCTGCGAGCAGCGGTTCGACGCTCGCGGGATCGATCCCGCCCTCGGGGAGATCGGCGGCCCGTCGCACGCGGACGCCTAGGCGGCGGCCGAGGGAGAGGTACATCAGCTGATTGGAGACGTAATCGGCGCGCGAGGTGACGATCACGTCGCCGGAGCGAAAATCGAACGCCTGTAGCGCCTGGGCGAATGCCACCGTCGAGTTCTCGACGATCGCAATGTTGCGGGCCCGGGCTCCGATCAGCGCGGCGACGGCGTCGTAGGTTCCCTGGATGCGCTCGGCCGCCTCATCGGCGGCCTCGTAACCGCCGATCTGCGACTCCCGATCGAGATGGGAGACGATGGCGTCGCGCACTACGGCCGGCGACAATGCCGCACCCGCGTTGTTGAGGTGGACGCGGTCGCGGCAACCAGGGGTGTCGGCGCGCCAGCGCTCCAGCGCGGCGGGCGACGCAGTCGTTGTCGTCATACGGGAAAACTAGCGCGGCGCAGCGGGGCTGGGGCCTCACGCGCCGACAGCTGCGGCGCGTGCCGCATCGGACAGGTCGCGACTGCCGAGCTGGACGCCCGCCTGGCGCAGGAAGTCGTTGGGGGGGAGGCTCCCGACCAACACCCACACGTAGTCGTTGGGGACCTCGCGGCGCTGACCGTCAACCTCAAGGAGCACGGAGCGCGTGTGGATCTCGACCGGCTGTGAATTAAAGATCACCGTGAGCTTCCCGGACCTGGCGAGCTCTCTGACGCGCTGCGCGTTGCGCTCCTTGATCCGCGAGAAAGAGTCCTTCCGGTACGACAGAGTGACG
This sequence comes from Gemmatimonadales bacterium, assembly GCA_035718325.1. Taxonomy (GTDB): domain Bacteria; phylum Gemmatimonadota; class Gemmatimonadetes; order Gemmatimonadales; family GWC2-71-9; genus DASTHG01. The sequence continues at coordinate 934 of DASTHG010000187.1, forward strand.
GTGTTACCGTGCTGGTGCGCCAGTCCGAGTGCCGTTTCCACGGCGCTGTCGCCTCCGCCCACGATCAGCACCCGAGCCCCGGTGTACGCCTCGGCGTCGAGCAAGCTGTACATCACCTTGGGGAGATCCTCGCCGGGGATCTCCAGCTTCCGTGGACTGCCGCGGCGGCCCAGGGCGAGCACGACACTCCGGGCGACGTACTGGCCGCGCGTGCTGCGCACGACGTAGCCTCCCCCCACGAGGCGCTCGATCTGCTCGACGCGCTCCTGCGTCCGGACCGCCAGTCTTGCCTCACGACGGACCTGATCCCAGAACTTGAGCAGGTCTTCTTTGGAGAGCTGAAGCTTCTTGAACTTGCCGTAGCCGGGGAACTCCACCGGACTCGTGAGGACGAGCTTCTGGCGGGGATAGCGCGCGACGGTGCCCCCGAACTCGTCCTGTTCCACGATCACATAGCTCAGCTTCCGCTCCGTGGCCCGCAGTGCTGCGCTGATGCCGCCGGGGCCCGCTCCGACGATGCACACGTCAACCGCTCCCGCGTTGGCGGGTGGACGACCGCGCCGGGCGAAGCGCCCGGCGATCGTATCGATGACATCCCGTCCCTGGTTGACCGCGTTCTTGATCAGTGCGAGGCCGCCAAGCTCTCCCACGACGAACAGGTTCGGAACGTTCGTCTCCAGCTCGGGGGTGAGGGCGGGGAGGTCGGCGCCGATGCTGGGCTTTGCCATCACGATCTCGATCGCCCCGACGGGGCATGCCTCAGCACACAGCCCGTGCCCGATGCATTTCGCCGGGCTCACGATGGCGGCCTTACCGGCAATCACTGCGAGCACGTCTTCAGGGCACACGTCCACGCACGCGCCGCAGCCGATGCAGTGCGAGATGTCGATGCGGGGGTGTTGCGCGCGCGGCCCGTCGGTGGAGAGTCCCGCGCGGCGGGCTGCGGCAATGGCGGCCTTTTCGCGTCGCCGGGTCCGTAGAACTGCGGAGGCGACCAAGATCCCTACAAGTATGAAGAACCCGATGTAGGTCGGAGTATTGTCCACCCTAGGGTCCTTTTCGTGCCCGGCGTGCGGCAAAACGAAGCAGCTGGAGCATTTCGCCTCAGCGCGACCTGTGACCCAAAAACTCGGTCAACTGACAACCGATTGCGATCACGCAAGATGAAGTGTGTGCGATACGTATCCCGACTACGTACGTATTTTGCACCCGCACGCTACGTGCCCAGCGCCGAGCAGTGCTGGGCGTCACGAGTCCTGATTCTTGTCCGCGTTGCCCCTTGGGGGCACGCCTTGCAAGAAAGAAAGATCGAGCGGCATGCGCGAGATCAACGTCGCCCCCGCGCCCCGCCCGAGTCCGGAGTCGCCGCGATTACCGGCGACTCCCCTCGGGCGCCCCCGGCCCCTGCGCCCGTCGCTGCGCACCGAGGTCTTCGGCCGCCGCCGGGGCGTCGGCGTCGTCGTCTTCTTCGCGTTGATCCTCGTCGGGATCTCGATCGCCGGGCTTCCCTACTACCTCGCGCCGGTGAGCGAGCGGGTCCGGAGCCCTTTCCACCCCTGGCTCAAACCGGCAGGGTACATCGGCCAGAGCACCGGCCTGCTGGCGGTCACGATCTTCGTCTTCCTGTGGTTGTACCCGCTCCGCAAGCGGGCGCGCTGGCTCGCGTGGACGGGGTCGGTGGCGCGGTGGCTGGACGTGCACGTTCTGGCGGCGCTCGTATTGCCGCTGCTCGTCGCCATCCACTCGGCGTGGCGCTTCGAGGGGCTGATCGGTCTCGGGTTCTGGTCCATGATGGTCGTGTGGGCAAGCGGCATCGTCGGGCGGTACCTGTACGCGCGGATTCCCCGGGGCAAAGCCGGAATCGAACTGACGCTGGATGAAATCGCGTCGCGCAGAAAGCAACTACTCGAGGAGATCGCGGCCAACACGGGGCTCGCGGTGAATCTGGTCGAGCAAACCTTGGCGGTCGATCGAGCCTCCGACGCGCGCTCCGGGATACTCGGCACCTTCATCTGGTATGTGCGTGACGATCTCGCGCGGCGGCGCGGGGCCCGGCGGTTGCGGCGTCTGTACCAACGGAGCGGTCCGCGCCGGCGGCGACAGGACCGTCTCGCACTAACGAT
>DASTHG010000188.1:0-3321 GCA_035718325.1 Gemmatimonadales bacterium
GAGTGATTGTATCGAGCCAATCAGAGACGGCATTCATGACTAATCTCGAGCGTGATAGCGGCGGCAGCATAGCTAAATTTAGACAGAAATCTGCACATAGACTGAACTTGCTATTCGCGTCCTAGTCTGTCTATCAGCGCCAGTCCGACTCCGCCAACCCCCCTTGACGCATTGGCTTACCATCCTCGCATACCCAATCCCGATTGCGCAATACGAGACCACGCCGCTGTATAAGAACCACCGGCACTTATGCGCACGTTGGTCCATCGGCTCGAAAACCGTTCTCTATGTGCCGCATTCCTTGTGCCGCATTCCTTCTGTCGCCAAGCCGGCAGGCGCAGCCACCATCTCAAGGCTCACGATAGCCGTCGCAGCGCGATGTGTGTCATTCGCACAACGTCGCGGCTCCGTCTCCACCGCTGACGCCTCAACCGCGAACCCGAACCGGGGCCTCACAACGACGCTCGGCCTCGCCATAAAGCCGATCGTCCCCATCTCCTGCCACACTCCCGTCTCCTCAGCAGGTCACGCCCGCATCTCCGAACCCCACGCCTCCTGCTCGGTACGTGATGCCTGCATCTCACAGGGACACGCGTGCATCTCACTCCCGCGCTCGTGCGTCTCGGAGCAGCAAATCGATTTCGTCGACCTCAACGCGAGCTGCTCCGCACATTTTCTGTACGGGGCTGGTCACTAGCGTCCTCTGCCGAGGACACCAGGGGATGCGCCGACCCCAACGCAACTCACTCTCGCGCATCCCGGCGATCGCGGGATTCGCCCATGCTTCTCAAACGAAAGCGCCTTCGGCCTCCCCATCGATCGCTGGTGTTCCATTCTGGCGCGCCCGATGCATTGGCCCCCGGTCGGCCGACGGTCGAGGCGTCGACCAGCAGCCCATCGACAGGAATGGGCGCTTCCCCTCGACGGTCGCGCCAGCACAGAGGAGGATGTATGAACAGCGCAGTACGCAGGAGACTCGACATGGCCGCCCGTGTCCGGGAGTTCATCCGGGCCCGTTCGGCAAGTGAGCCGGGGTATCCACCCGTGCTCGCGCGGCTCGACGAGCTGATCGCCCGAGCCGAAGTGATCGCGGGCCGGCAGCACCAGGGTGTAGTCGCCGCACAGGGCGCCTTCGCCCACCGCCGCAACCTGCGCGACGTGCTGCACCGCCAGCTGGTGCACTACCTGGTCGCCCTCGGCACCTACGCGGGGAAGGACCAGGCCGACCTGGCGCGGCAGTTCCGCCTGCCGAGCAGTCACGCCAACAACACCGCGTTCCTCACCGCCGTCAAGGCGCTCGTGGCGGCGGCGGAGAGCCAACGCGACCTGCTGATCAAGCAGGGCATGGCGGTCGCGTCGCTGGACGAAATCAATCGTCTGGTGACGGACTTCGAGGCGGCGAGCGAAGTGGCGCGCACCGCCCGGCGCGATCACATCGGCGCGCGGGCGGACCTCGACCTGATCACGGCGCAGCTGATGGACGAGGTGAATCTGCTGGAGGGAATTACGCGCTACCGGTTCGGCAACGATCCGGAGGTGATGGTCGAATGGAAGGCGGCCCGGAGAGTGCTGGGACAGCCGCGGGCAGTTGTTGCACCAGCCGCGACGGAGCCCAGTAATGTCCAGCAGGCCGCGTAGGGCAGGGACGTGGTGCGTGGTATGTGGGAGGCTCGATGCACCCGCAGATTGTCGGATCTGGGGTGCGGCAGTTCAGCAAACCACATACCACGTGCCATGATCAGACCGCCGGATCCCGTCTAAAGCCGGTCACCGAGCCAGGCAACAGCTACTGCACCGCCGCCAGTTGCCGCCCTATCGGAAGCGACCGGATGCGCTTTCCCGTCGCCGCGAACACCGCGTTCGCGAGCGCCGGAGCAACCGGCGGCACGCCCGGTTCGCCCACTCCTCCCGGCGGCCCGCCACTCGCGGCCAGGTGCACGTGCAGCTCCCGGGGTGCGGCGCTCATGCGCAGCACCTGGTAGTCATGGTAGTTCGACTGCACCACGCGACCGTTCTTGAATGACAGCTCGCTCGTGATGGCATTGCTGAGCCCCATGATCACCGCGCCCTCCGCCTGCGAGCGCACGCGGTCGGGGTGTACTGCGAAGCCGCAATCCATCGCGATATCCACCCGCGGCAGCACGATCTCGCCCTGCGCGGTCACCCTGGCGTGCACCACCACGGCGACATAAGTGAGGAAACTCCGGTGCACCGCTAGGCCGAGCCCCTCACCCGCGGGGAGCTGCTTGCCCCAGCCGGCCTCCTGCGTCACGCGCTCGAGCACCTTGCGGTAGCGCGCCGTGTCGAGCGGGTGCGTCTCCCAGGTGTCGCCGTAGTTGTCCACCGGCTTCACGGCGCCCACCTGGGTCATGTCCACGATGCGGTCGGGACCGAGCAGCTCGAGGAGAAAATCGCGCGGATCGCGGCCCGCGGCGTGCGCCAGCTCGTCGATGAACGACGCGATCGCGAACGCATGCGGCACGTTGCTCACCGAGCGGTACCAGCCGATGCGCGAGTGCCCCAGGGCGTTGCACGACTCGATCTGACAATTCGGGACTGCGTACGGGAGGTCGAGGATCCCGAGGGCAAGCTCGCCGTCACTGAGATCCGTCACATTCGGCGCGAACGTGCTGCTGATCGACGGCGACGCCACGCGGTGCAACCACGCCGTGACTTTGCCGTTCGCATCGAGCGCGCCCTCGAGATGCTGGAAGGCGACCGTGTGCGGATACCCGTTCTGGATGTCGTCCTCGCGCGTCCACACGACCTTCACCGGCGCGTTCATCTCTTTCGAGAGTAGCGCCGCCTCGACCACGTAGTCGGGCTTCGATTTCCGGCCGAAGCCGCCACCGAGGAGCGTGACGTGGCAGATGACCCTCTCCTTGGGGATCTTGAGCGCGGCGGCGACCTCGTTGCGCGACGCCTGCGGGTCCTGCGTGCAGGCCCAGCACTCACAACCGTCCGCGGTCACGGAGGCCACGGCGGCGGGGGGCTCCATCGACGCGTGGGCCAGGTGCGGCGCGTAGTACTCGGCGGTCAGCTTCTTCGCCGCGCCCGCAAGCGCCGCCATCACGTCGCCCTGGGTGCGCGCGATGCGTCCCGGCGCGCGCGCGGACGCTTCGAGCTGGTCGCGATACGCCGCGGAGTCGTGGCCGTCGTTGGGACTCGCCGTCCAGGTGACCTTGAGCGCGCGCCGCCCCTGGAGGGCTGCCCACGTGCTCGTCGCGACCACGGCCACGCCGCCCAGTGGCTGGAAGCCGGAGGGAATCGGCGTGGTGGCCAGCGTGACGACCCGCTCGACGCCTTTCACCTGCAAGGCCG